>JAURXS010000033.1 GCA_030654305.1 bacterium
CATGTCCCAGGCGAAGGATCCCCTCGCGCCGTGCAGGAACAATCCCGCAACCACGGCACAGAGGATACCACGGATCGCTTAGCCCAGTCTTTTAACGAAGACGTATTTGTCATCCCCGGGCCCGTAGAAGTCCGCGAACACCGCCCCCGTAGCATATTCGCACCGCTCGTAGAACCTGCGCGTGCTGACGTACTGGGCCTTCCCGCTCGTCTCGGCGTACACGCCCGTGCCGCCGAGTTCGCGGATGCGGCGCTCGCATTCCTGCAGGAGGCGGCGGCCGAGGCCGGTGCCCTGGGTGTCGGGGTGCACGGCGATCCAGTAGAGGTCGTAGCTGGACAGGGTGCAGGGGATCAGGCCGTAGCAGGCGTAGCCGTCGAGGCGGCCGTCGCCGTCGGCGTAGAGGAACTCGTAGCCGCTGGCCGGGCCCTTCTGCAGGCGCTCCTCGACCAGCTCGGCGGCGATCGCCACCTCCGACGGGGAGAAGTAGGCGGTGGCCGCGGTCAGGTCGCGCACGGCGGCGATGTCGTCGGGACGGGTCTCGGTGCGGAAATCGGTGCCGGTGGTCATGGCGATCACGCTCCGGGGACGGCCGCGAGGATGCGCGCGACCGCGTCGTCGAAGGTCAAGCCCGCGCGCGCGACGGCGGCCTGGAAGCCGGCGTCCGCAGACAGGCAGGGGTTGGCGTTCGCCTCGAGGATCCAGGGCTCCCCGGCGGCGTCCACGCGGAAGTCCACGCGCGCCCAGCCGCGCAGGCCGAACAGGTCCCAGCAGGCCAGGGACTGTTCCCGCAGGCGCGCCAGCAGCGGCGCGTCGGCGGGCGCGAGGTCGAAGGTGCGCACCGTGTGGGAATACTCGAAGGAGTCCTCGTCCCACTTCGCGGCGTAGCCCACGATGCGCGGCTTGTCCGGCGGGTAGTCGACGAAGGTCAGCTCGGCCGGTGGCAGCACCTGCGGGCCGCCGGGGCCGTCGAGCACCGAGAGGTTGAACTCGCGGCCGTCGACGAAGGCCTCGGCGAACCAGGGAGAGCCGGGGCGGCCGGCGCGCGCGCCCAGGGCGGCGACCAGGCTCTCCGGGTCGGCCGCCACCACCGCGTCGTCGTCCATGCCGAGCGAAGCGTCCTCCCACACCGACTTCACCAAGCAGCGCGCGGGCGTCGCGACCCCGCCGCCGGAGGCGACGAGCCGGCCGCGGCGCAGCTCGTACCAGACGGGCGTGGGCAGGCCGGCGCCGACCAGCAACTGCTTGGCGAGGACCTTGTGCGAGGTGGTGAACATGGCCTCGGAGGGGCATCCGGCGTAGCGCACGCCCAGCGCATCCAGCAGGGCGGGCACGACGTGGATCAGGCGGCCCTCGCCGCCCAGGCTCTCCACGAGGTTGAAGACGAGATCGGGGGCGGCGTCCTGGAGGTTGCGGCCGAGGTCGGGCAGGTCCAGGTCGCAGCCCAGGGCGGCGGGCTCGTGGCCCAGGCGCGCGAGGGAGGCGGCGATCGCCGCGACCTGGTCGAGCACGTCGCGCTCGTCGGGCGCCGCGTCGGCGGCGACCGCGTTATGCAGGATCAGGATCCGCATGGAGCAGCTCCGCGCGCAGCGGGGGGATCTCGCCGCGTCGCCGCGCGGCCGACTCGACGATGATGCCGATGAGGTCGGCGTAGGGCAGGCCCCTGGCCGTGGCGATCATCGGCAGGTCCGAGTGTTCGGGATGCAGTCCGGCCAGGGGGTTCAGCTCCATGATCTGGGGCTCGCCCCGTGCGTCGGCCCGCAGGTCGACCCGCCCGGCGTCGCGGCAGCCCAGCACGCGCCAGGCCGCCAGCGCGGTGCGCTCGGCCGCCGCCACCTGGGGGTCGGCGGCGGCGTCCGGGAAGCGGTACTCGATCAGCTCCTCGCAGCGCTCCTTGTTGACGTAGGTGTAGGCGTCGGCCTCGGCCTGCGGCAGCAGGACCACTTCCATGGTGCCCAGCGCGCGGGCGTCGTCGCCCGTGCCGACGATCCCGACGGTCAGCTCGCGCCCCGGCAGGAAGGTCTCGACCAGAACCGGCTGGCGGAACCGTTCCAACAGCAGCGCGCAGCGGTCGGCCAGCTCCTGCGGCGTGCGCAGCTTCGAGGCGCCGTCGATGCCCTTGCCGGTGCCCTCGGCGATCGGCTTGGCGAACAGCGGGAACGGCAGGTCGACGCCGGCGAGGTCCTCGAGCCGCGCCACCTCGGCGAAGGCGGGCGTCGGCAGGCCGGCGTCGCGCAGGACGCGCTTGGTCATGCCCTTGTGCAGGGTCAGGGACATCGTCAGGGGGTCGCCGAAGGTGTAGGCGATGCCGTGCAGCTCGAGCAGGACCGGCACCTGGGCTTCGCGCCCGATGCCGTGCAGGCCCTCGGCGATGTTGAACACGAGGTCCCAGCGCCGACCGGCCGTCAGCAGGCGGGCCAGCCGCGCCGCGTTGCCGATGCGCTCGGTGCGGTGGCCGCCCGCGCGCAGGGCCGCCTCGAGCGCCTCGACCGTCGAAATACGGTCGAACTCCGCGGTCTCCTCCTCGCCGTAGCCGGCGGCGAGGTAGTCGTCGCGCAGGTCGTAGGTCAGGCCGACGTGCATGCCCGCTCCCCCGGCTGCCGTGTCACGACTTGCGCCGGGGGGCGCGGCCCTTCTCCAGCTTGGCGGCGCCGCCGCCGCGGGGATCGGGGTAGCGGTACTGCCGGCCCTCGAAGTTGCGCAGCACGACGTCGCCGCCCTCGCGGCCGACCAGGTAGTCCGGCTGCAGGGGGATCTTGCCGCCGCCGCCGGGGGCGTCGATGACGTAGGTCGGCACGCCGTAGCCGGTGGTCCAGCCGCGCAGGCCCTGGATGATCTCCAGGCCCTTCTCGACCGTCGTGCGGAAGTGCGACGAACCGGAGATCGGGTCGCACTGGTACAGGTAGTACGGGCGCACGCGCATCATGAGCAGGTTCTGCATGAGGCGCTTCATGGTCTCGACGTCGTCGTTGACGCCCTTGAGCAGCACCGTCTGCGAGCCGAGCGGGATGCCGGCGTCGGCCAGCCGCGCGCAGGCGGTCGCCGACTCGGGCGTGCACTCGTCGGGGTGCAGGAAGTGGACGCTCACCAGCAGCGGGTGGTGCTTGCGCAGCATCTTCACCAGGGCGGGCGTGATGCGCTGGGGCATCACCGCGGGCGACTTGGTGCCGATGCGCACGATCTCCACATGGGGGATGCGGCGCAGCTCCGTGAGGATCCAGTCCAGCTTGTCGTCGGCGATGCTCAGGGGCTCGCCGCCCGACAGCAGCACGTCGCGGATCGCCGGGGTGCGGCGGATGTAGTCGATGCGCTCCTCGAGCTGCTCCTGCTTCGGCGAGTACTCGCCGTGGCCCACCAGGCGCGACCGCGTGCAGTAGCGGCAGTAGGTCGGGCAGAAGTCGTGCACCAGGAACAGGACGCGGTCCGGGTAGCGGTGCACGATGCCCGGCACCGGGCTGTGGCTGTCCTCGCCCAGGGGGTCGTCGGCCTCGCCGGGCATGCGCAGGTGTTCGGCCTGGGTCGGCACGACGGTCCGGCGCAGCGGCTGCTGCGGGTTGGCCGGGTCGAGCAGGCTCATGTAGTACGGGGTCACCGCCACCGGCAGCATGCTGCCGTCGCGCTGCAGGGCCAGCCGCTCGGCGGGCGACAGGGAGAGCATCCGGTCGAACTGCTCGAAGGTGCGGACGCGGTTGCGCAGCTGCCAGTGCCAGTCGTTCCACTCGGCGGCGGTCGCCTCGGGGAAGAAGGCGCGGCGGAACTCGCGCGTGCGCCGGCCGATCCGCGCCCCGGGCTGCGCGAACTCGTGGGGATAAAAAAATCCACCTGGCAATCCAGGAGGAGGGGTGGCCGGTTCGGGTGCGACCGGTGCGTCGGCAATGGCGATAGCCGGGGAAGGAGGCTCCTCGGAGCGCTCCTCCTCTCGCTCGACGGCCACGACGGCGTCGACGCTGTGGTCGCTGCGGGCGGACGTGGGGCAGCGGCGCATGTGGTATCCCTCCCTGGGCACATTCCTGACCCGCGAACCCGGCTGTCGCCGATCCCGGCGAGGCCCTCGCGAGTTGCGTCAAACTATATGCGTGTGCTGGAAAGTCAACAGCCTTTTCGGAAGTCGGCCGCGGATTTTTTCGGGGCGGGCGCGGGCGGGATCGGGACTGACGCGCCGGACCGATCGCTGCTATCATGCCCGCCGGTCGGGAACGCCGACCCAACCCGGGGGGGAGCGAGGCATGGAGCTGGTCCTGGACGTGCTGCGGGAGATCCGCGGCGGCATGGAGTACTTCAGCCGGATGCGCGTGCTGGGCGTGCCGGTGGACTGGTTCTTCCACCTGGTCTTCGCGGCCGCGATCGCCTGGGGCGCCTCGCGCCTGCTGCCGCTGCGGCGCGTGGTGATGCTGGCCGTCGCCCTGATCGCGGGCAAGGAGCTGTTCGACATCTTCGCCAAGACGCGCGTCGAGTACATCCGGGCGCCCGGCGCCGATCTGGCCCTGGACCTCACCGCCGGCCTCGTGGGCCTGGCCCTGGGCTGCTGGCTGGCCCGGCGCTTCCCGCCGCGACGGCGGGGGGAACGGGACCGGGAGGCGGCGTCGTGAGCCGCCTCGGACGCGCGGCGCCCGCCGCCCTCGGCTCGCTGATCGGCTCTCTGATCGGCGCCCTGCTCTGCCTCTCCCTGCTGGCCCACGCGCTGCTCGGCGCCGGCGCCCCCGCGTCCGGGCGGCTGCCGCTGCTGCTGCTGGGCGCCGCCGCCCTGGCTTGGTTCGCGCAGCCGCGGCCGCGGTGGCCGCTCGCGGCGATCGTGCCGGTCGGTCCCCTGCTGGATTTCTGCTTCCTGACTCCCGGCCGCGAGGTCTACGCCACCGAGGTCGTGCTGCTCGCGGCGG
>JAURXS010000034.1 GCA_030654305.1 bacterium
AAGCCGTCGGGATCGTCAAGGCGCTGCTGACCTACCTGCCGCAGAACAACATGGAGACGCCGCCCTCCCGTCACTTCGACGGCACCGTCATCGACGACGAAGAGATGGACTGGATCATCCCGGACGACCCCCGCGCCGCCTACGACGTCAAGGAAGTCATCTCCCGCCTGGTGGACGACGGCGTGTTCCTGGAAGTCCAGAAGGACTTCGCGGCGAACCTGGTCGTCGGCTTCGCGCACCTCGGCGGTCTGGCCGTGGGCATCGTCGCCAACCAGCCCATGGTCATGGCGGGCGTGCTGAACATCGACGCCGCCGACAAGGGCGCGCGGTTCATCCGCACCTGCAACATCTACAACATCCCGCTGATCACGCTGGTGGACGTGCCCGGCTTCCTGCCCGGCGTCGCGCAGGAGCACGGCGGCATCATCCGCCACGGCGCGAAGATGCTGTTTTCCTACTCCGCCGCGACGGTGCCGAAGCTCACCGTGATCCTGCGCAAGGCCTACGGCGGCGCCTTCCTGGCGATGTGCAGCAAGGACGTCGGCGCGGAGTCCGTGCTGGCCTGGCCCACGGCCGAGATCGCCGTGATGGGGCCGGAGGGGGCCGCGCGGGTGCTCTACCGCAAGGAACTGAAGGAGGCGGCCGATCCCGTCGCCCTGTTCAAGGAGAAGGTCGCCGAGTACCGGCAGGAGCACGCCAACCCGTTCCACGCCGCCGAGGCGCTGCACCTGGACGACATCATCCGCCCGTCGTGGACCCGGCGCCTGCTGATCGAGCGCCTGGGCCTGCTGCGGACCAAGCGCGACATCCGCCCCCACAAGAAGCACGGGAACATACCGCTATGATGACGCACATGTCGCCGTGGATGGTCGCCCTGGTCGCCTTCGGCCTCGTGTTCATGGCCCTGGGGCTGCTGGCGACCCTGTTGTACGTCCTGCGCGCCCTGTCGGTCCGCTCCCTGAAGGGCGCGCGCGCGCCGGAGCAGGGCGGACTCGATCCCGATACCCTCGCCGTGATCGCCGCCGCCGCCTACGCGACGCTCGGCGCTCCCATCCGCATCCATCGCGTCCACGCCCACGCCGACGAGGCCGACGAGTCCTGGGGGCAGGCGGGCCGCATGGATATCATGGTCTCCCACCAGGTGGGTCCGAAATGAAGAAACTGCGCCTGACGCTGAACGGAACGATCTACGAAGTGACGGTCGAAGTGCTCGAGGACGACGAGCAGTACGTCACCGGCTCCAACACGATGTCGGGGCTGCCGTCGTCGCCGGGAGCGCCGCGGCCCCGCCGCGCCGAGCCCTCGCCCGCGGCTCCGCGCCCGCCTGCGCCCGCCCAAGCCCACACGGCCGCCGACGGGAACGCCATCACGGCCCCGTTGGCCGGCACCGTGCGCAAGGTGCTGGTGCAGGTCGGCGAAACCGTCGAAGCGAAGACGCAGGCCTTCGTGCTCGACGCCATGAAGATGGACACCTACATCTACGCCCCGCACCACGGCACCGTCCAGGAAGTGTGCGTCCAGGTCGGCGACACCGTCCAGGTGGGCACGGTGCTGGCCCGCTACCGGTCGGAGGGGTGACGTGGACGCCCTCTGGACCTCGACCGGCCTGGCGAACATGTCGTGGCGCGAGCTGACGATGCTCTGCATCGCCTGCCTGCTGCTCTGGCTGGCCATCCGCAAGCAGTTCGAGCCGCTGCTGCTGGTACCCATCGGCTTCGGAGCGCTCATGGCGAACCTGCCGCTGTCGGGCCTGATGGCCGAGGGCGGCCCGGGCGAGATGGGCGGCCTGTTCCACTACCTTTTCTACGGCGTGAAGCTGGAGATCTTCCCGCCCCTGATCTTCCTGGGGCTGGGGGCGCTCACGGACTTCGGGCCGCTGCTGTCCAACCCCAAGACCTTCTTCCTGGGCGCCGCGGCGCAGCTGGGCGTCTTCGGCACCTTCCTGGCCGCCAACGCCATGGGCTTCACGCCGCAGGAAGCGGCCTCCATCGGCATCATCGGCGGCGCCGACGGCCCGACCTCCATCTACCTGACCATGAAGCTGGCGCCGCACCTGCTGGGCGCCATCGCGGTGTCGGCCTACTCCTACATGGCGCTGGTGCCGCTCATCCAGCCGCCGATCATGCGCCTGCTGACCACGAAGAAGGAACGCGCCATCCGCATGGTGGACAACTTCGACGTGGCGCCCTGGGTCCGCATCATCTTCCCCATCGGCGTGACGATCGTGGCCGCCCTGATCGTGCCGGCCGCGACCAGCCTGATCGGCCTCTTGATGTTCGGCAACCTGCTGCGCGAGTGCGGCGTGACCGAGCGGCTGACCCGCTCGGCCCAGAACGAACTGATCAATCTCATCACGATCATCCTGGGTCTGTGCGTGGGCGTGACGATGTCCGGCGACACGTTCCTGCGGGCCGAGACGATGAAGATCCTGGTGCTCGGGTGCGTGGCCTTCGCGTTGTCGACGGCCGGCGGCCTGATGCTGGGCAAGATCATGGCGCGGATGCCGGGCAGCCCCGTCAACCCGCTGATCGGGGCCGCGGGCGTCTCGGCGGTGCCGATGGCGGCGCGCGTGGCGCACAACGTGGCGCAGGAGACGGATCCGCACAATTACCTGCTGATGCATGCGATGGGGCCCAACGTCGCTGGAGTCATCGGTACTGCGGTGGCGGCCGGTGGACTCCTCGCGCTGTTGAAATAGGCCCGGATCACGAGATCGTCTCCGCCCGTTGCCAGGTCGCCTACGCCCTGGA
>JAURXS010000035.1 GCA_030654305.1 bacterium
GACCACTTCGCGGCCCGGCCCGCGCCCGCACCCCGGAAGGCCCGCCCATGAACCGTCCCCCCGCCATGACGCCCTGGCCGCTGCGCGACCTGCTCGGGCGCGCCGTCGTCGAGCTGGACGCCCGCGGCGCGATCTTCGACCTGCCGACCGGCAAGTGGCACCGGCCGCTCGAAGGCGTCGACCTCGCCGACTCGGTCGGCGGCCACGCCGTCGGCACGCCCCTGGGCCCGGCCGCCGGCCCGCATACGCAGCTGGCGCAGAACCTGGCCCTGAGCTGGCTGGCCGGGGCGCGCACGCTGGAACTGAAGACCGTCCAGGTCCTCGACGAGCTGGAGATCCCGCGCCCCTGCATCGACATGGCCGCCGAGGGCTACAACGTCGAGTGGAGCCAGGAACTGCGCCTGGACGAGTCCCTGCGCGAGTACGCGAAGGCCGCGCTGCTGATCGCGGTCCTGCGCGCCTGGGAGCCGGTGCGCGCGGCGGTGGGCGAGCCCGGCGGCCACGTCTTCGAGCTGTCGTGCGGCTACGACCTCGCCGGCGTGCGCAGCGCGCCGATGGCCGCGTTCCTGGACCGCCTCGGCGACGCGCGCACGGCCGTGGACGCGCAGCGCCGCGAGATCCCGCGGCCGCTCGCCGCCCTGCGCGACGTCGAGGTGCCGGCGCGCCTCTGCACCGGCGCCACCCTGAGCACCTTCCACGGCTGCCCGCCGGGGGAGATCGAGGACATCGTCCGCCACCTGATGACCCGCCACGGCCTGGACGTCACGGTGAAGCTGAACCCCACGCTGCTGGGCCCCGACGCGGTGGCGGCGATCCTGCACGACCGGCTCGGCTACCGCGACGCGGCCCTGGTGCCGCAGGCCTTCGCCGAGGACCTGGCCATGGACCGCGCCCTGGAACTCGTCGACGGCCTGGCTGATTTCGCCCGCGCGCAGGGGAGGCGCTTCGGCGTCAAGCTCACCAACACCCTGGTGGTGGCCAACGGCCGCGGACGTCTGCCGGGCGAGCAGGCCTACCTGTCGGGGGCGCCGTTGCACGTGCTGGCCGCGACCCTGCTCGCGGAGCTCGACGCGCGCCTGCCCGGCCGCCTGGCCCTGGCCGGTCGGCCCGGGGGCGAGGTGCCGGTGTCGTTCTCGGCCGGGATCGAGCGCGGCAACGCGGCCGAAGCCGTGGCGCTCGGGCTGGCGCCGGTGACCGTCTGCAGCGACCTGCTGAAGCCCGGCGGCTACGGCCGCCTGTCCGGGATGCTGCGCCGCCTCGCCGAGGAGATGCGCGCCGCCGGCTGCGCCGACCTGGCGGCGTGGCGGGCGCGGGCCGCCGCCGCG
>JAURXS010000036.1 GCA_030654305.1 bacterium
GATCAGGGCGATCAGTGCGATCCGACGTGGGCTCAAGCGCATGCCTCCGGTTCCCGGCAACGTAGGCGCGGACGCGCCGGGATGCAAGATCGGCTATTCCCCGCCCGACTTGACGACCGGCGCGTTGCGCACCGGCCGGAAGCCCACGATCCCCGCGGTGGCGGCGGGGTCGAGGTAGGCGCGGGCCGCGCAGCGCAGCCGCTGGTTGGCGTCGGCGAAGGAGCCGCCGCGCAGCACCCGGTTGCTGCCGGTGGCCGGCCCGGTGGGGTCGGTCGCGGGCGCGGCCGTGGAATAGGTCTCGCCGTAGCGGTCCCAGCACCACTCCAGCAGGTTGCCGTGGACGTCGTGGAGGCCCATGGGGTTGGGCAGCAGGGCGCGCACCGGCTTCACGCGGTTGTCCGAGTTGGCCGCCGACCAGCCGAAGAACGACAGCACCGGGTCGACCTCCATGTCGAGGCGCGACAGCTCGCCGTCGCTCAGCGACCCCTGTGTGCCGGCCCGGCAGAGGGCCTCCCACTCGGCCTCGGTCGGCAGGCGCCAGCCGTCGGCGTCCTGGTTCCAGGCCACCTGCGGGCCGTTGACGGTGTAGGCCGCCGTCAGGCCGTCGGCGGCGGACTTCGCGTTGCAGAAGATCACCGCGTCGTACCAGGTGACCGAGACGACGGGCTGGTTGGCGAGCGTGGGGTCTTCCACCTGCCCGTCGCGCCGCACCTCGTTCCACTGGCCGTTGGTCAGCTCGGTGGTCGCCACCAGCAGCGGGCGCGTGAGGGTCACCTCGTGCCGGGGCCCCTCGTCCGGCTCGCGGCCGGGTTCCGGTGCGGCGGAGCCCATGGTGTAGGAGCCGGCCTCCAGGCGCACGGTCGCGAAGGGCCAGGCCGGCAGCACCGTGAAGGTGACCGCCGCGGTCGCCGTCTCGCCCGCCGTGATCAAGCCGTCGACCCAGCCCGGCGCCGGCAGGTTCCAGCCGGGCACCCGCTCCCAGGCCACGGTGAAGGGGCCGGCGGGCACGTCGTCCAGGGTGGCGTCGCCGACGCCGGAACGGTCGTCGTCGACACCGGCCAGGCGCTTCAGCACCCAGCGGATCTGCAGGTCGTCGGGCTCGACGTCGATCGACAGCGAACCGACCGTCGGCGGCGGGTCGGCGACGTACTGGCCCGTGAAGGTGATGGAGTCCCCATCGGCCAGGGTGCGGGTCTGCGAGAGCGGCCGCGCCCAGTCCGCGATCTCGTCCCAGACGATCGTCCACGAGCCGACGGCGCGCCCGGGATAGCGTTCGTCGCCCGTACCCTCGAAGTACGCATCTGCGGGACCGGTCAGCGTCCAGCCCGCATCCAGGATGCCGGGCAGGGTGACCACCTTCACAACGCCCACGGGGGCCGGGTCGGGATCGCCACCGCCGCCGCAACCCACGGCCAGCACGATCACCATCGACAGCAGCGCGAACAGCGGGACGTGTCTCATGGCAACCGGTCCTCTGGGTGGAAAGCGTGCCAGGCGAAGCGATCGGCGTAGTATACGGTGAACCCGCCGCCCGACACCAGTTCCAACCACACGGCCGGCTGCTCGCCGGGCGCCTGCGGCGCGGCGTGGATCCTCACGGCCACCCCGTCGACCTCGTCCGTCCGGACGCCGTCGGGACCGGTCTCGCGCGCCAGGCGGGCGGCGTCCAGAACGCGGCGGCCGGCCGGCGTCTCGACGATCAGCAGCGGGTCGAGCGGGCCGCCGCCGGCGGGCAGCGGCGCCGAGGGGAAGCGGGTGCGGCCGCCGGAGCGGTACGTCTGGTAGGGCCGCGACTGGTAGCGCCGCTTGAAGGTCGGCGCGGGGGCCGGCACGGTCGTGCCGGGGTGGTCGCGGCGCCAGCGCTCCCAGGTCGTCACCACCGCGGGCAGGCGGGGCAGCGCGTCGCCGCGGCGCGGGCCGGCCACGGCCTCGCCGGTCAGCTGGCACCACAGGCTCGGCGACGCCGCGCGGTCGAACAGCAGCGTGTTGGAGTTCAGCAGCAGCCCGCTCACCCCCAGTTGCAGCGTGTCCCCGTCGACGACGCGCCCGTAGACCGCGGCGCTGCCGGACAGCGGGCTCCAGGTCGCGGCCAGCGGCGCGCCGCCCAGGGTGTCGAGGCAGACCTCGTGCCAGTCCAGCACGCGCAAGGGCCAGCAGCGCGCCTCGCCCCGCACGACCGCACCGAGCACGCGGTCGGCGCCGACGAGGTACTTGCCGCGCTCCGCGTCGTTCAGCGAGTCGACGCCGGCGGGGGTCAGCAGCGGCGGGCGGTCGAGCGTCGGCAGGCCGTCGCGCGGGACGCCGCCGGCCGCGAGCAGGGATTCGGGGTACGCGAGGTTGGAGAGGTCGAAGCCGTAGGTGCGGGGGTGGCTGCCGTCACCGATCGCGTGGTGGTCGCGGGAGGCGCGCACGTCGGTCCCCAGGCGCCAGGCCACGACCGCGAGCAGGAGCAGCACCGGCGCCGCGAACACCACCGCGAGGCGCCGCCGACCGCCGCGACCGGCCATCAGACGCTCCCGGGCTGTGCGGCGACGATGGCGACGTCGGCCCCCGCCGCGCGTTCCGCCCGGGGCGGCGCGCGGTCGGCCACCATCAGGCCGAGCACCAGCGGCAGGTAGACCACGCTGCCCAGGAACACGCGCCGCGCGTTGAGGCTGCTGCGGTCGCGGTAGCAGCGCATGCCCAACCACAGCCAGGCGCCGCCGAGCAGCAGCGAGCCCACCGCGAACACGGCCCCGGTCAAGCCCATGAACGTGGCCAGCAGGCCCAGTGGCAGCAGCACCCAGGCGTAGAGCATCAGGAAGCGGAAGGTGCGGTCGCCGCGCGGGTCCTGCAGCGGCAGCATCTTGAAGCCCGCGCGCCGGTAGTCGTCGCGGTAGAGCCAGGCCAGCGACAGGAAGTGCGGCACCTGCCAGACGAACAGCAGGAGGGCCAGCCACCAGCCGCCGCCCTGGTCGCCGCCGAAGACGCCGCCGGTCACCGCGCTCCAGCCGATCAACGGCGGGATGGCGCCGCAGATGGCGCCGGCCAGCGTGTTGAGCGTGCTGCGGGGCTTCAGCGGCGTGTAGACGAGGACGTAGAGCAGGACCGTGCCGAGCGCCAGGGCCGCGGCCGCCGCGTTGACCAGCGCCAGCAGCAGGCCCGTGCCCGCCAGCACGACCGCGCCCGACCAGAGCGCCGCCGCGCGCACGCCGACCCGTCCCGCGGGCAGCGGCCGCTCCCGCGTGCGCACCATCAGGGCGTCGCGGTCGCGCTCGAGCACCTGGTTGAAGCCGTTGGCCCCGAAGGCGCACAGCGCGGTGCCCAGCAGCGTGGCGGCCAGGTGGCCCCAGCCCGGCAGCGGGCGCGCCGCCATCAGGTAGCCGGCCAGCGTGGTCACCACCACCAGGGCGCTGAGGCGGGCCTTGCCCAGCTCCAGGCTCAATCCGATCCAGCGCTGCAGCGGCGAGGCGGTCATGGCGCTCCGTGGTGGTGACGGCCGGCGAATCGTGGTAGCTATGGGAACCGGGACCGCACGAGACCCGGACACGCAGGATAACAGGAGGTCGGCAAGTGAGCAACGACAGCGCAACCCGAGAACCGGTTCGTGGCGGCGACATCCTGACCCTCGGCTTCGCCACCACGGTCGCGATGTGGGCCGTCGGCTACTGCGGCCGGCTGCCCGGCGTGCAGGCACCCATTTGGATGCTGATGCCCCTGATGTTCGGCCTCTTGATCCTCGGCGGCCGGCAGGCCGGCCGCTGGACGGGCCGTGGATGGCGCGGCGGCCTCTGGGTCGGACTGCTGGCCTCGACGCTCAACCTGCTGATCCTCGGCAGCCTGCTGGCCGTCGGCGACGGGTCGAACCGGGTCGTGCCGTCGGCGCTGCTCTGGGTGCCGGGGTCGCTGCTGATGGGCGCGTTCTTCGGCGCGATGGGAGCGGTCGAGGGCGCGCGCCGCCCCGCGACGCCGCCCTTCGCCTGGCCGTCCGCCTTCGCCTTCGTCGCCGCCGGCGCCACGCTGCTGCTGCTGGCCGCGGGCGGCGTGGTCACCGGGCAGCAGGCCGGCCTGGCGGTGGTCGACTGGCCCAACAGCTTCGGCTCGAACATGTTCCTCTACCCCCTGTCGCGCATGACCGGCGGCATCTTCTACGAGCACGCCCACCGCCTGCTGGGCTCGCTGGTCGGCCTCACGACGCTCGTGCTGGCGGTCTTCCTGTGGCGGACCGACGAGCGCCGCGGCGTGAAGCTGCTGGCGGGCGCCGCGCTGCTGCTGGTGATCGTCCAGGGCGTGCTGGGCGGCCTGCGGGTGACCGGCCGCTTCACCTCGAGCATGGACCCGGCCCACACCGCCCCCAACCTGACGCTGGCCATCGTCCACGGCGTGACCGGCCAGGTGTTCCTGGGCGTGCTGATCGCCCTGGCCGCCATGACGACCCGCGGTTGGCGCGCCGCCAAACCCAAGATCTTCGCCGACGCGCGCACCGACGCCCTGCTCTCGCGGGCCGTGGTGATCGTGGTTATCGTTCAGCTGGTGCTCGGGGCCGTCCTGCGCCACCTGTCCCACGGGCTGCTGCTGCACATCACGATGGCGGTGGCGGTGGCCGTGGTGGGGCTGCTGGTGGGCCTGCGGGCCTGGGGGGAACACCCCGACGTGCCCCGCCTGCAGGGCCTGGGCAGGGCGCTGATGATCCTGCTCGGCCTGCAGATCTGCCTGGGCCTGGCCGCGCTCTGGGCGACGGGCCTGACCGCGGCCGCCGGCACGCCGGCCCTGGCCGACGTGATCCTGACGACGCTGCACCAGAGCACCGGCGCCGTCATCCTGGCCTGCAGCGTGCTGCTGGCCCTGTGGAACACCCGGCTGCTGCGGGCCGCGGCTTGACCGACGACATCCACGACAAGTACCCACGCTGATCCCGGGAGGACCCGTAACCATGACTGTGAGCGGGAAGATGGCGGCCTGGGCGGCCGCCCTGCGTTACGAAGACATCGCGCCCGAGGCGATCACAGCCGCCAAGCGGTTCCTGTTCGACAGCGTCGGCTGCGCCTACGGCGGCCTGCTGCAGCACGACTGCAAGATCGCCCTGGAGGTGCTCGCCGAGACCGCCGGACCCGGCCCGGCCTCGGTCATCGGCACCGGCAAGCGGATGGACCCGGTGTCCGCGGCGCTGGCCAACGCGCTCTTGATCCGCGTGCTCGACTACAACGACATCTACTGGAAGCAGGACCCGTCGCACCCCAGCGACCTCATCCCGGCGGCGATGAGCGCCGCGGCGCGCGCCGGCGGCACCGGCCGCGACCTGCTGCTGGGC
>JAURXS010000037.1 GCA_030654305.1 bacterium
GGGTTGGGGTACGCCGCCAGGAGCCGCGGCCCGGGAGCGGCGATGTCGCTGCCCACGCCGACGCTGGGATCCGGCTGGACGCGCACGATGCCGGTCATGCCCATCAACAGGTGAGGGCGGCAGAAGTAGGGCACGTCGCCGGCCACGGTGAAGACGTACTGGAACGTCGGCGAGGCGGCGCTCAGCGGCGCGTCGAACAGCGTGCCCACGTTCGGGTCGGACGTGCCGGTGCCGTTGGTCACGGTGTGGGTCAGGCTGGTGCGCACCCAGCGGACGGTGTCGCCCGCGGTGATCGTGATGTCGGCGGGGGAGAAGGACAGGCTCATCTGCTGGACGACGACGAGAGCCGCCGTCGCGGGCGCGGCGGCGGCGAGGGCGAGGGCCGCGGCGGCGGCCAGGACCAGGTTCCGGGATTTCATGCGGCACTCCTTCGTGGCCCGAGGGGCGATCGCGACACCCCCACAATGTAGCATCAATGCGGATGAAAATAGTAATCATTCACGAATAGTCATTACGCATTGAAATTCATATAGTTACAAGAGAAGGGACGCCGGATCGTGTCCGGCGCCCCTGTTGCGTGCCGCGTTGCCGCCCCTCTCACCGCTTGACGAGCTTCACGTCGCTGCTGAACACCGAGATCTCGATGTGGGCGCCGCCCTTGCCTTCGGTGAAGCGCAGCTCGCGGCCGGGCGCGTGCTTGCTGGTGCGCTCGGCCTTGTGGCCGTAGCCGTCCTCGATGTCGCCGCTGAAGGCGGAGATGTCGAAGGTGGCGTCGACCTTCGCGGGCAGGCGCAGCACGACGCTGCCGCTGTGGGCGTCGATCATCCAACTCGCCCCGTCCGTCGGGTCGGCGGTGAGGATCAGCTGGCCCGAGACCGCGTTGTACTCGAAGTCGCGCAGGGCGCCGGTCTCGACGCGCACGTCGCCGCTGACGGTGGCGATCTCGAGGTCCTCGAGCTTGCCGCGGGCGCGGATGCCGCCGCTGACGGTGTCGATCCCCAGGCGGGAGGTGGTGACCTCGGCGTCCACGTCGCCGCTGACGGTGGCGAGGGAGACCGACGCCGGTTCGCCGCGCAGGACCAGCTCGCCGCTCACGGTCGAGATCGTGACGGAGCCCAGCAGGTCGCTCGCCGACACGTCGCAGCTGACGCTCTCGGCGTCCAGCGCGCAGCGACGCGGGACGCGCAGGGTGAGGCGGGTGGCGTCGGTCGAGCCCTTGAGGTTGCGCTTGTACTTCACCTCGATGGACAGCGCCTTGCGGTCGCCCTCGATCTCGACCTTCTCGACCTTGGCGTCCAGGTCGCCCTCGAGGCGGACCTCGTCGCGGTCCCAACCGGTGATCTCGAGGGTCCCGGCCAGGTTGCTGATCGAGACCGACGCGGCGGGGTCGACGGGACGCGATTCGTCGACCTTCCTGGTCTGGGCGCCGGCCGTGGTCGCGGCGAGCGCGAGGGCCAGGCCGAGCAGGGTGGCGGTCACGGTGCGGGTCTTCATGTCCTTCTCCTTCTCTACGATTGAGCCACGCGGCTCACGAGCCGCTGCATCAGGTCGAGCTTGCGGTGGTAACCGGCCGCGAGGCCGGGGGTCAGGGACGGGTCGCGCCGGACCTGGCGCAGCGCGCGCCGGGTCTCGCCGATGGCCGCCTCGATCGCGGCGAAACCGTCGTCCAGCTCGTCGCGATCCGCGGCGGTGAGGTCCTCGCCGGTCTGCTCCAGGGCGGACTTCGAAGCCGCGTGCAGCAGGGCGTAGCCGTCGCCCAGCTGCTCGCCGGGGTCCGCGGTCCCGGCGCCGCGGTCCATCAGCCGGGGCAGCACGATGGCCACCACGAGCACGGCCGCCAGCGCCAGCGCCCGCCGCGGCTGCCGCAGCGACGAGGCGCCGAAGCGGAGGCCGGCGCGCTCCCGCGGCGCGGGCGCGTCGGCGGCCCGGTGTTCGGCGGAGAGGCGTTCGGCGATCCCGGGCCAGAGGTCGCGTCCGGGCGCGATCTCGCGGGGCAGCGCCGCGGCCTCCCGCTGCAGGCGCTGCAGGTCAGCCCAGGCCGCTGCGCAGGCAGTGCAGTTGCCGAGGTGGCGCCGCAGTTCGGCGGTCGCGGCGGCGTCCAGGTCCCCGTCCAGCAGGTCCTGCAACAGTTCGGAGCGGGCGCAGGGCGTCGTCATGACAGCATCTCCTTGAGCCGGGTCCGGGCGCGGTGGAGCTGGGCCTTGACCGTGCCGGTCGCGGTGCCCGTCAGGGCGGCGATCTCGTGCAGGTGGTAGCCCTCGATCTCGAAGAGCACGAACGCGGTGCGGGCGCCCGGCGGCAGCGCGGCCACGGCGCGTTCGAGGTCCCAGGCGGCCCCGGGCGGGGGCGGGACGACGCGCAGCCGCGGTTCCAGCGCCGTGTCCTCCAGGGCGTCGAGGTCGTCGTGCCGGCCTTCCCGGCGCCGGAATTCCCGGCGGCGGTCCAGGGCGGCGTTGACCGCGAGCCGGTGCAGCCAGGTGCCCAGGGCGCTGTCGCCGCGGAACCCGCCCAGCCCGCGCCAGGCCCGCACGAAGGCGTCCTGCACCGCGGCTTCGGCCTCGTTCGCGTCGCCGGTCAGGCGCAGGCAGACCGCGTGCATGCGGCCGGCGTGCTGCCGGTAGATCCGCTCGAAAGCGTCCCGGTCGCCCTGGCGGGCCCGCGCGACCAGCGTGGCCGCTTCGGGATCGGTCCGGTCGACGGGTGAGGGCAGGGGCTGCATCGGATCCTCCGGTCGGGACGTGGTGATCCTTGGACGGCGGGGGTACTGGGAAGGATTACGCCCCGCCCCGCCGATTGTGTCCGACCTGGAGGGATAAAAAAAGGGAAACCGGCCGCGGCCGGTTTCCCTGGGACGGATCGGGACGCTCAGTCGGCGGTCTTGAGGCTCAGGCCCTTGCCCGAGAAGACCACGCGGGGCTCCATGCCCTCGGCCTGCATCATGTTGTTGGCGTTGATCTCCCAGATGCAGGTGCGGCCCTCGACGCGGTGGGCGTTGCTCTCGACGACGTCGCCGGGCAGCGTGATGGCGACGGCCATGGACATCTCGGAGATGTGCGCCATCAGGCGGCCCATCAGCTCCATGGACTTCGCGGCGTTCTGCATGGCGGCGTTCATGTCCTCCGGCGCCTCTTCCTTCGCGGCCTCGTCCGCCTCGGCCTTCGGGACCTGGTAGGAGGAGAGCAGGTAGTCGTCGCCGTGCTTGGTGATCTTCATGCCGCTGCCGCCGAAGGAGCCGCCGATGGCCTCGGAGAACGAGACCAGGTCCGGGTAGCTGAGCTTCAGCTCGACGTTGCGCCTTCCGTCCGCGACGTCGTTGGCGTACGAGACGAGCTTGACGCCGTGCTTGCCGACCTTGGCCGCGAACTCGTCGCGGTCG
>JAURXS010000038.1 GCA_030654305.1 bacterium
GGCGCCAACAGCTGGTCGATCGGCATGCAGGCCTACGTCAGCTACTCGGTCACCTACAACTACATGGAGTGCGGCGTCCCCACCGAGCAGACCGCCTGGGGCAACGTCAAGAGCATGTACCGTTGACATGGCGTGACTCCCATCAAGGCCGTCTTCCTTCGGGGGGCGGCCTTTCGCGTGTGACCGGGCTGCCGAGGATCGAGATCAACGTTTCTCGAATTCTTCACGATCAGCGTATACATTCACCGGGTCCCGAAAGGAGCCCTGTGTTCCCGCATCTGCTCATCACGCTCTGCCTGGCCGCGGGCGCGGCCGCCCCGCGCAACGTCGTGCTGTTCATCGCCGACGGCGCCGGGTTCCTGCACTACGAGGCCGCCCGGCTCCACGAGCAGGACCCGACCGGTCGGCAGGTGTACGACGGCTGGCCGGTGCGTCTCGCGATGTGCACCCCGCCGGACGGCGGGGCCTACGACCCCGGGCAGATGTGGCGCGACCCCGCCTGGTGCGACCGCGATCCCACCGATTCGGCCGCCGCGATCACCGCCATGACCACCGGGGTCAAGACGGTCAACGGCCGCCTGGCGGTCGATCCCCGCGGCGAGCCCCTGGTGACGCTCGCCCAGGCCATGGCCGCGGCCGGCAAGTCGACCGGCGTCGTCACTACGGTGCCGTTCGTCCACGCCACGCCGGCGGGATTCGCCGTCTCCTGCCGGGACCGCGGCGCCTACCTGGAGATCGCGCGGCTCATGCTCGGCGGCGGCGAGCTGGACGTCGTCATGGGTGCCGGGCACCCCTGGTACGACGCCGGCGGGCGCCGGTGCGACGTCGCGGACTACAGCCGGGTCGGCGGCGCCGCGACCTGGGATTCGCTCGTCGCCGGCAGCCTCGGTTCGGCGGGCGAAGACCCCTGGTCCCTGATCACGACACGCGGGCAATTCCAGGCCCTGGCCCAAGGCGCCGCGCCGCGCCGCGTGGTCGGCGTGCCGCCGGTCCGCGAGACCCTGCAGGAGCAGCGCGGCGGCGACCCTCTGGCAGCACCCTTCGCCGTGCCGCGCAACGATGACGTCCCGACCCTGGCCGAAATGGCGCGGGCCGCCTTGAACGTCCTGGACGAGGACCCGGACGGCTTCTGCCTGCTGATCGAGGGGGGCGCCGTGGACTGGGCGAGCCACGACGGCCGGGCGGGGCGGATGATCGAGGAGATGACGGAGTTCAACCGGGCGGTCGAAGCCGTGCTGGCCGGATTGGACGAGCGCGGGCTGCTCGGCGAGACCCTCGTCGTGGTCACCGCGGACCACGAGAGCGGCCACCTGGCCGGTCCCGTGCCGGCCTACGTGTTCCTCACCGGCGATCACACCAACTCGCTGGTGCCGCTCTTCGCGCGTGGGCCGGGCAGCGGGTCGTTCGCCGCCCTCGCCGACGACACCGATCCCGTCCGCGGACCCTACCTCGACAACTGCGAGCTCGGCGAGGTGCTCGTCGGCGCCGCCGGTTCGGTCGTCGGCTTGCGCAGCAGCCGCACCGACGGTCCCGCGGGGTCGAACACGAACACCGGCAGGGACGACTGAAGGTTGATGCGCCGGGCCACCCCGTCGAGCAGGTTCGCGAGGACCGTGTCCGCGCCCGCGCGACCGAGCTGGCCAGCGCGCGGCAGCGCCACGCCCGCCAGCGGATCGAACCCGTGGACGCGAGCGAACTCCCGGCGCGGCCACGGGTGGGTCAGCAGGGCCGGGTTCAGCACCGCGAGCCCGGGCTTCTCCCCGTCGAGGATCTGCCAGGCGCGCAGCCGGTACGCCATGTCGTCGGCCCAGATCAGGAAGCCCCGCTCGGCGGTGACGGAATCCCACATGCTCCTGATGAGCTGCTCGTGCCGGACGTAGACGCCGCGCCGCTCCCAGCCCGTCCGCAGCCA
>JAURXS010000039.1 GCA_030654305.1 bacterium
GTAGCGGCGGCGGAACGCGGTGGCCAGCGGGGCGATGTCGCCCGCCTGGTTGGTGTGGTTGTTGGCCACCTGGTACACCGGCAGGCGGCCGTCGCCCGAGGCCAGCAGCTCGGGCACGCCCTTGAGCATCGGGTAGTAGGCGTAGAGCGGCAGCGTGACGCCCTGCTGCTGCATCGCCTTCACCAGCCCCCGCAGGTCGGCGCCCCAGTTGCCCGTGACCACGGCCTGCGCGCCGGACTCGGCGAACCGCCGCACATAGGGCCCAAAATCCTGGCCCACGAACGCCGGGTGCAGTTCATCGCCCACGATCTGGATATCGGGACGCTCCTGCGTCAGCGCCTCGCGGAAGTAGCGCGAGAACTGCTGCCCATGGGCGTAGGTCTGGTTCAGCTGGGACACGCTTTTCAGCGCGGACTGCGAGGCCATGAAGTGCGCCAGCGCGCGCGTCTTCATGGTCGAGTCGGCGTCGTCGCGGCCGAGCCAGAAGCTGCACAGGTCGTTGGTCAGCGCCGGGTCCATGGCCGCGGAGTTGATGTAGAGCACCGCCTGCTCGGGGTGGCGCGTGTTGTGCCGCGTCACCGCATCGGAGATCGCCGCCGCCACCCCGGAGCCGTTGCCCTGCACGACGTAGCGAAAGCCCTGGTCGATGGCGGCCTTGAGCGCGTCCAGGCTTTCCTTGGGCGAGCCTTTGTTGTCAAAGCCCGCCACCACGAACCGCACGCCCGCCGGGTTGCCCGGGCCGGCCAGCTGCTCGGCCATGAACTGCCAGCTGCGCAGGCTGTTGCGGCCGATGTCGGCCGCCGGGCCCGAGAGCGGATCGATGAAAGCGATGCGCACCACCTTCTGCGGCGCATCGGCGGCCCAGGCCAGTCCGCCCAGGCCCGCCCAGGCCAGCGCGCCCAGACCCGCCAGCCGCAACAGCCCGCGCCTCACCCCCGACCAAGACCCGCATCCAGACATCAAAGGCCCGGCAACACGTAGTCCTTGAGCTGCTGGCGCAGCGTCATCTTCTGCATCTTGCCGGTGGCACCGAGCGGGATCGCGTCCACGAACACCACGTCGTCCGGCACCTGCCACTTGGCGATCTTGCCTTCGTAGAACGCCAGCAATTCCTCGCGCGTCACCTCGGCGCCGGGCTTCTTCATCACCACCACGATCGGGCGCTCGTCCCACTTGGGGTGCTTCATACCGACGCAGGCCGCCATGGCCACGGCCGGGTGCGCCATGGCGATGTTTTCCACGTCGATGGAGCTGATCCACTCGCCACCTGACTTGATCACGTCCTTG
>JAURXS010000040.1 GCA_030654305.1 bacterium
CGTGCAGACCAGCAGCGAGACGATGATGGCCAGCGGCACGTCGCGCTGCGGCCGGCGCGCTTCTTCCGCGTGCGTGGACACCGAGTCGAAGCCCAGGAAGGCGAAGAAGATGATCGCCGCGCCGGCGAGCATGCCCACGGGCGTGCCTGCGGCCGAGGTCTGGCCGAACAAGGGCGTGCCGAAGAAACCGACGCCCGTCCAGCCGTAGGGGGCGAAATCGCGCGTCCAGTTGGCGGGGTCGACGTAGAACGCGCCGACGATGATCACGAAGAGCACCGCCGCCACCTTCACCCCGACCATCACCAGGTTGAAACGCGCGCTCTCGCGGATGCCCTTGACGAGCACGACGGTGACCGCGGCCACGACCAGCACCGCCGGCAGGTTGAACCAGGAGCCGGTGCGCACGAACTCCCCGGCCGCGGCGTCGTAGTGCAGCGCCGCGCCGCGCAGGCCTGCGGGCACCCGCCAGCCGAAGCCGGCGATCACCTCCTGGAAGTAGCTGGACCAGCCGTTGGCCACCGTGGCCGCGCCGACGGCGTACTCGAGGATGAGGTCCCAGCCGATGATCCAGGCGAACAGCTCGCCCAGGGTGGCGTAGGCGTAGGTGTAGGCGCTGCCGGCCACCGGGGCCAGCGAGGCGAATTCGGCGTAGCAGAGGGCGGCGAAGACGCAGGTGATCCCGGCCACGACGTAGGAGAGCATCAGGGCCGGCCCGGCGACGTTGCGCGCCGCCTCCCCGGTGGCCACGAAGATGCCCGCCCCGATGACCGCCCCGATCCCCAGGCTGGTCAGCGTCGCGGGACCCAGGCAGCGGCGCAGCCGCTGGTCGCCGGCCATGTCGTCGAGCAGGTCCTGCAGGGGCTTGCGGGCGAAGATCTGCCGGGTCACGGGGTCTCCTTCGCGGTCGGGGCGCCGGTCCGGCGGCGTCCGGAACATCGGAGTCTAGAGGGCCGGAACGGCCGGGGCAACCGCCGATCGCGCACGGCTTGCCGGGCCGGGCGAAAAGGCCTAGTGTACGGGGTCGCCGCGCCGATGCGGCCCACACACCATTCCCGCGGAGACACGCAGCATGGGCATCACCGAATTCGTCGCCGAGCACGCCACCGCGTTCATCGACGCCATGGGCTACGCCAGCGTCTTCTGGCTGATGGTGCTGGAGAGCATGGTCTTCCCGATCCCGAGCGAGGCGGTCATGCCCTTCGCCGGCTTCCTGATCACCACCGGGCGCTTCACGCTCTTCGGGGTCATCGTCGCCAGCACCCTGGGCAGCATCGTGGGCTCGCTGCTCTCCTACACCATGGGCGCCTTCGGCGGCGAGCCCTTCTTCCGCCGCTTCGGCAAGTACTTCCTGCTGGACATGCACGAACTCGAGGCGACGCAGCGGTACTTCCAGAAGCACGGCCAGATCACGATCCTCACCTGCCGCTTCATCCCCGTGGTGCGGCACCTGATCTCGATCCCGGCCGGGGTCGGGCGCATGCCGCTGCTGCCGTTCCTGGTCTTCACGACGATCGGCGCCGGGCTGTGGAACACCGCCCTGGCCCTGGCCGGCGCGGCGCTGAAGCAGAACTGGGAAGCGGTGATGGAGCACAGCCACGCCATCGACGTGGGCGTGCTGGTGGCCCTGGCCGTGCTGGCGGCGGTGTTCTTCGTGCGGCACTGGCGGCGGTGGAAGAAGCGGCAGGCCGCGTAGCCCCCGGCGTCGGGATCCGACCCGGACTCTCCTGGCATGCGAGGTCCCCCATGCAGCGAACCGTTACCATCGCGATCCTGGCCGTGGTGTGCGCGCTGTCCGCTCCCCCGGCCGCCGCGGCGGCCCTGCGCGTCGTCTACGGCACCGTCGTCAACGGGCAGGCGGCGCCCGAGGAGGGGCGCTTCGTCGTCGAGACGGCGGGCGGCATCGTCCGGGTGGGCAACGAGCCGGCGACGGGGTGGCGCGAGGGCGCGCCGCGCGAGACCTCCTACCTCGACTACGACACCGGCCGCACGTGGCAGACAGCGCTGCTGAAGGACGGCGAGCGCTGCACGGTGGAGACGGCCTTCGCGTCGCTGACGCCGCTGACGCCGACCGACGAGACGGCGACCATCCTCGGCCGCGCCTGCCGCAAGTCGACCTGCGAGATCCGGTCGAACCGGATCGAGGTCTGGCACACCGAAGGCGGCGACGAGCGGGGCACGCCGTCGACCAACCTCGTGGCGCCGCGGGGGCTGGTGCTGCGGATCGTGCGCAACGGGAACTACGAGATCGTCGCGCGGTCGATCGAGCCGGCGACGGGCGAGC
>JAURXS010000041.1 GCA_030654305.1 bacterium
GTCGCCGGCGGCCAGGCGACCCTCGACGACGGTGCGCACGAGGTGGCCGCGCAGGTCGAAGACCGCCAGGGACACCTGCGCGTCATGATCCAGCGAGAAGCTGAACTTCGTGCTGGGGTTGAAGGGGTTGGGGTAGTTGGCGCCCAGCAGCGTCGCGAGCGCGGGCGGAGCCGCGGTCGGGCCGCCGTTGGCCGCGCCCGGGGTCCCCAGGTCGCCGGTGCCGAAGACCGCGGTGCTCTCGGCCCAGTTGGTGCCGACGTTGTTGTCGCCGACGCCGGACCAGGCCATCGAGGCGCCGGTCGGATCCGGCCACACCGGGCCGCCGTCCCACATCACCGCGTCGACCTCGCGGGCGAACGTGTCGACGAGGATCAGCTCGTCGTCGGCGTTGCTCAGCAGGACGCCCGCGTACTGGTAGAACAGCGTGACGCCCTCGCCGGCCATGACCGTCGCGTTCACGCCGAGCACCTTGTACTCGCCGGGGTTGATGACCAGCGGGCCGCCGTTGTCGATCACGTGGCTGTCGAGGCCCGTGTCCATGATCGTCCAGCCGTTGAGGTCCACGGCCGTCGTGCCCGCGTTGCGGATCTCGAACCACTCGCCGTCGGTGTCGGCCAGGAGCAGCGGGTTCTGCATGACCTCGGTGATCTCGATCCGCGGCAGCGGGCCCAGGTCGCTGATCGCGGCGGTGGAATTCGCGGCGATCGGGTTGCCGGCGACGTCCTGGACGTCGTTCACGCGCACGGTGTGCGGCGTGCCGCTGAGCGAGGCGGCCACCGTCAGCAGGACCTGCGAGGCGTCGGTCTGCAGGACCGCGGACACGACCGCGACCGTGTTGCCGGGGACGGCGGTCTGGTAGACCTCGTAGTTCCCCTCGTCCTCGGCCGTCAGGGCCGCGACGGCCTCGCTGAACTGCACCAGCACGTTGACGGTGCCGTCGAGCGCGGCGTTGACCAGCGTGGGCGGCGTCACGTCCGGGCCCTGGCCGTTGTTCACCAGGTCCGCGGCCAGGCCGGCGATGATCTGCCCGGCGTTCGCGTAGGTGCCGCCGGCGCCGGCGGCCTCCAGTTCGTCGCCCACCAGCCAGGTCTCGAGGCCGGGGGCCAGGTCGTCGTCCACGCGCACGACCACGGGGCCGGAGCCGTCGTCGATCGTGAAGTTGTGGGCGGGGTTGGTGCCGGTGGTGACGGAGATGGCCGTGATCGGGGCCACGGCCGCGACGTAGCTGCCCTCGTTGGCCGCGGCGGCCGCGGCGCCGGTGGTCTGCAGGGCGGGCGCGAGCGGCGTGTTGCCGCCGCTGACCAGCTCGACCTCGTAGTTGACCAGCTCGACCGTGGTGCCGAACCAGTACGCCGTGCCGGTGACCTTCACGATGTTGCCGGTGGCGTTCAGCAGGGCCGCGCCGGTGCTGCGGGTCGTGCCGAAGATGTTCAGGCCGCGGCCCGCGGTGTCCTGGATGTAGGCGCTGACGGTGACGCCGTCGGCCTTGTAGTCGCCGGGGATGTAGACCTGGCCCTGGACCATGATGACGTCGCCGGCGTAGCCGAGCGAGTCGGCGTGCACCGAGGCGATGGGCGTGATCGCCTCCGGGGCGACGGTGTAGCCGTAGAAGCCGGTCGCGGGGCTGGTGCCGAACAGGCCGTCGTTGTCGGTGGCCTCGACGAAGTACTCGACCAGGGAGCCGTCGGCGGCCCCGGGGATCGTCCCGGCGTAGGTCGAACCCTCGGACAGGGTCATCACGGCGGACGTCGCGCCCGCGCCGTTGACCTGCCAGTACAGGCGCACCTCGGTGACCGTGCCGTCGTTGTCGGTGGCGTCGGCGTAGACGGTGACCGCTTCGCCCGGCGTCGGCAGCAGGCTGCGGTGGTAGACGTTGGCCACGTCGGGGTCCTGCAGCATGACGCCGCCGTTGGAGACGCCCGGGGACGGCAGCTGCACGACGTAGGAGGTGGTGACCAGCGGGCCGCCGGCGCCGTCGGGGCTGCGCTGGCAGGATTCGTTGGCGCCGTTGGCGTTGCCGTTCTCGTCGATCTGAGGCTGGCCCGGGGTCAGCGTGGCCAGCAGGACGAGGTCGTCGGCGTCGGCGGTGTCGTAGACGATGGCGTCGACGAGGTTGGTCGCCGTCACCGGCGTGTTGTTCGGGAAGTCGGTGCCGTTGGCGCTGTAGAGGGCGACGGCGTCCTGGCCGTTCTGCAGGAAGTTGGAGCCGAAGATGATCGAGGGCGTGGGCACGACGCCGGCGTTGCCGAGCAGGAAGAAGCCGTTGGCGTCGAGGCTGTACCCGTCGAGGTCGTACGCGGCGTACGACAGGTCGTTGGAACCGTTGTAGAACACCAGGACCAGGCCGTTCAGCGACTGGCTCGGCGTGCCGTACAGCTCGACGAATTCCAGGACGTCGGTCGACGGGGTGTCGGCGTCGGTCTCGTTGATGAGCACGTCGGCGCGGGCCGAGAAGGCCGCGGCCAGGACGAGCAGCATGGCCAGGATGACGCGGAGACCGGAGTGTCCGCCGTTTCGTGAGGTGTGCATCGCCATCATCTCCTGTTGTCTTGGTGCCGTCGAGCGAAGGGCAGGAGCCGGGAAACTACCTGGAGTCTAGCACATCCGGACCGGCCGCGGCGGGACTTTGAACGCGGGGATCCAGGTGCTAGATTCGGGGGATCTCCGCACCCGTGGCCCAACCCGGAGCCGCCGCCATGAAGAAGATGCCGCTCGTCCTGGTTCCCGCCCTGGGCCTCGTCCTCTGTCTCGCCCCGTTCCCCGCACCCGCCGCGGACACGCCCCTGCCGCCGGGCGACCGCCCGCCCCCGACCGCGTTCACGCGCCTGGAGGACGCCGGCGACGCCGAGGCCCATCCCGGCGCCGACCTGGTCGTCGTCTTCGAGGAAACGGTCAACCGGGTCGCGCCCTCGGGCGTCACCGAGGTCGACGGCTACCGCCTGACCAAGGTGCTGACCCCCGCCGGCTGCCGCGACCGTTCCGTGCTGACCTGGCGCTACGACCCGCAGAGCAGCCGCGTCGAGGTGCGCGAGGTGTCCGTGCTGCGCGACGGCGAGCGCCTCCCCGTCGACGTGGCGGCCGTGCGCGACCTGCCCGCCCCCCAGTCGGCCATCTACTGGAGCGACCGCATCATGCTGCTGCAACTGCCGCGGCTGCGTCCCGGCGACGGGATCGAGGTACGCACGCTGCGCAAGGGCTTCACCTACGCGCTGCTCGGCAGCGACGACGACGCAGACGACGACGCCCGCTTCGTCCCGCCGATGCCCGGCGAGTACTTCGACATCGTGCTGTTCGCCGAGGACGCGCCCATCCTCGAGAAGCGCTACGTGCTGAGCCTGCCCGCGGGCAAGCGCCTGCACGCCGAGGTCCACAACGGCGCTTTGTTCTCCTCCGTCACTTACGACGCCGAACGCACCGAGCACGCCTGGTGGGGGCGCGACCTGCCCGCCCTGGTCCACGAGACGCGCCAGCCCGCCGCCAGCGACTTCGCGCCCAAGGTGGTCATGGCCACGGTCGCGGACTGGGAGAGCAAGAGCCGCTGGTTCTTCGACGTGAACCGCGGCCAGTTCGACGCGACGCCGGAGATCCGCGCCAAGGTGGACGCGATCCTCGCTGCAGCTGGCCTGACCGGCGCCGCACCGGAGCGCAAGGCCGAAGCCCTGCTGCACTGGGTGGCCCAGAACATCCGCTACAGCGGCCAGACGATGGGTCCGGGCGAGGGCTTCATCCTGCACTCGGGCGCGATGGTCTTCGAGCAGCGCAGCGGCGTCTGCAAGGACATCGCCGGCATGCTGGTCACCATGCTGCGCGCCGCCGGCCTGGACGCGCAGGCGGCCATGACCATGGCCGGCAGCCGCATCGAGGACGTGCCCGCCGACCAGTTCAACCACTGCGTCACCGCCCTGCGCCTGCCCGACGGCTCGTTCCGCATGTACGACCCGACCTGGGTGCCCTACGACAACAGCATCTGGTCCTACTCCGAGACCGAGCAGCACTACCTGGTCGGCTCGCCGGAGGGCTCGACCCTCGACCGCATCGCCTACAGCCCGCCGTCGGACTCGCCGCTGCACGCGGTCCACCGCGCGACCCTGGCGGCCGACGGCACCCTGACCGGCGAGTTCGAGCTGACCGGCCGCGGCGTCATGGACGGCCGCCTGCGCGGCCTGGCCAACGCCCGGCGCGACGAGCTGGCCGCGGTCTTCGCCCGGGCCCTGGCCGCGGTCAGCCCGCGCGTCGAGGGCGTGCGCGTCACCCACCGCCGCACCGACGACTTCGGCGGCGACATGCGGATCACGGTCGCCTACCGCATCCCCCGCTACGCCCTGCCGGTCGACGGCGGCCTCGAGTTCCGCAGCCCGCTGATGCAGCTGACCCTGCACGACGGCACGCTGTTCCGCGCCGGCGCCACCGCCTGGGAGGACGAGCGCGCGACCGACGTCCTGCTCTACTTCACCCAGCTGCTCGACGGCCAGGAAACCATCCGCCTGCCCCGCGGCTGGCGCGCGGCCGACGCCGAGCAGCCCGACGCGGTCGACGAGACCTACGCCGCCTTCTCGGGCGCGAGCCGCCTGGACGGGAGCGACCTCGTGATCACCCAGCGCTTCGAATCCCGCCGCCGGCAGGTCCCGCCGGACGGCTACCCTGGCTTCAAGAAGGCCGTCGACGCCGCCCGCGCCTGGGGCGACCGCGTCTTCCGCGCCGAGAAGGGGGGCGCCCGATGAAGCGCGCCTGCCTGCCTTGCCTATTGATCGCCCTGCTCGCCGCGCCCGCTCTGCTCGCCACGCCAGCCCTGGCCGACTCCCCGGGCCTCTCCTCGGGCCGCGACCTCGACGCCCTGCTGGCCCGCGCCCGCGCCCGGCCCGACTTCGCGCAGCTCGACGCCGTCCTGCTGTGCGAAGCGCGCGCGACGACCGTCACCCCGGACGGCGACCTCGCCGAGCGCACCCACCAGGTGGTCTGGATCGCCACGCGCAGCGGCCTGCAGACCTACGCCGACCTGCGCGTGCCCCACCACGCCGGCACCTCGACGCTCGCGGTGCTGAAGCTGCGCACCTGGCGCGACGGCCGCTGGTGGCCCGACGCCGAGCGCATCAGCCCGACCGCCGTGGTCGAGACCCTGCCCTACGCCCTGGAGCACGCCGCGGACTACGCCGACCTGCGCGAGACGATGCTCCTGCACGACGGCGTCGAGCTGCCCTGCCTGCTGGAAACCGAATACGAGATCGTCGAGCGCGGCGGCGCGCTGCCCGGCGCCGACGGCGCCTGGCTCCTCGCCCGCCGCGACCCCGCCCTGGTGAGCGAGTTCTCGCTGACGGTGCCGGAGGGCGTCGCGGTCCGCCACGCCGAACGCCGCGGCGCCCCGTCGCCGACCATCGTCTCGGCCGGCGGCGCCACGACCCTGACCTGGCGTCTCGAGGACGTGCCCGCGCGGGGACTGCCGGTGCTCGCCGCCCCGCAAGCCGCCGCGCCCGGCATCCTGTGGTCGACCTGGGAGAACTGGCAGGCGCTGGGCAACGCGCTGTCTCGGGGCTTCGAGGACGACGCCCTGCCGCCCGACGCGCTGCCCGGCGACTTCCTGCTGGGCGCCGCGCTGCGCGACACGCTCGACGCCCGCCTCGCCGGCGCGCCCGACGACCGGGCTCGGGCGCGCGCGATCGCGAAGCTGCTGGACGAGGGCGTGCGCCCCATCCACGTCGACGACCGCCCCTGGCGCGCCGCGACCCGCTCGCCGGCGCGCACCTGGGAGACGGCCTACGGCCACGGCCGCGACCGCGCCGCGCTGGCGACCGCCTTGCTGCGTGCCTCCGGCCTGGCCGCGGACCTCCTGTACCGTTCCCGCAGCGGCCTGCCCATCGCCCCCGAGGTCCCGTCGACCGCGGAGCTGGACGGCCCCTTCGTCGAGATCGCCGGCGCCGGCCTCAAGGCCGTCTACGACCCCGGCACGGGCCGGCTCGACGAGACGCCGTCCGCCTTCGTCGGCCCGCAATGGCGCTGGCTCGACGGCTCGACGCAACCGTCCACCCAATCGGCGGTCGCCGCCGCGGGCCGCCTCGTGATCGAGATCGCGCTCACTCCCGCCGACGACGACGGCTGGCGCGGCACCGGCACGCTGCTGACCGACGGCCTGCTCTCGGCCCACGACCGCCTGGCCGGCCTCGACGCCGACGCACGGGGCCACCTCGGCGCCGTGGTCGCGTCGGTGCTCGCGGGCGCCGAGGTCGTGAAGGCCAACCCCGCCAC
Source organism: bacterium (assembly GCA_030654305.1). Classification (NCBI taxonomy): domain Bacteria; species bacterium. The sequence continues at coordinate 6,241 of JAURXS010000041.1, forward strand.
GCTGCGCCCGGAGTCGGTGGTCTACGGTTTCGACCTCACGCTGCCCGCCGCCGAAGCCGACGACTTCGACCGCCGCCCGCTGTCGCCCGGCGACCCGCGCGACGGCCTGCTCTCCCTGTTGCCCACCGACGTCCACCTGCACGACGAGACGCGCACCACCCCCGTGCTGTCGCCCGGCGACCTCACCCAGATCATCCGCCTGACCATCTCCCCGGGCGACCGCGAGATCGTGCGCCTGCCCGAAGCCCGCGAGCTGGTCAACGACGCCGGCAGCTTCAGCCTGCGCGTGTCGCAGGAGCGCGGGCGGGTCGTGGTCGAGCGGGAGTTGAGGATCTTGGGGGGAGAGATGGCGGCTGGGGGGTGGGGGGCGTTGCGGGCGTTGCTGCTCGAAAACGCCGCCCCCGAAAACCGCACCATCGGGGTCCGTTAGTTCTGGCCGCGACATTGGGTCTGGCCGCAATCCGCTCCAGGCCCACTTAGAATAAGTATATATATGTACTATTAAATGTATAAATATAGATATTATTAAGCCAGACCCAATTTCGCGGCCAGAACCAACGGTTGACGAATCGTGCGAACTTGGGATAAGGTGTTGGCGCTGGTAAAAAAGTCAGGACCCGTCCAATCGGACCAGACACCCACCAGCAACTCCACCACACTGTCCTGAGGGGGATAGCATGAGCTTCAAGAGAACGATCGTGTTGGCGCTGATCGTGGCGCTGGCGGCGAGCGCCGCCATGGCCGGGACGCCGAAGACCGACGGCCGCACGGACATCGAGACCTTCCAGCAGATGAACCGCATCCACGGCGATGCCTTCACCTCGCGCGCGGTGTTCCAGGGCTTCGAGGGTGGCGTCATCCCGGCCGGCTGGACCCAGACCATCGTCAACCCGGCCCGCACTTGGTCGGTCAGCAACGCCACTTCGGTGGGCTCGCTCGAGGGCGCCTACTGCGCCTACGTCGGCTACGACCTCACGGTCTACCAGAACGAGACCATCTCGTTCTCCCAGCCCGTCAATGTCGCCGGCGGCGAGTCCGTGCTGAGCTTCTGGATGGCCGGCGCTCTGGGCACCTCCTGGGACCTGAACGTCGCTGAGACGGTCGAGGTCAACGGCATCCCCGTCTTCGACTTCGACAGCAACGTGACCGCCCACATGACCTACGAGCAGTTCTTCGTCGACCTCGGCGCCTACGACGGCACGACCGTGACCATCACCTTCCGCTACCAGGGCGTGGACGGCGACCTCCACGTGCTGGACGCCGTGATGGTCGACGACGGCACCGGCTACTCGCCGCCGCCGCCGCCGCCGCCGCCGGCGAACGACACCTGCGCGACCGCCATCGACCTGCAGGCGCAGGGGCTGACCTCGTTCCAGGTCGACCTGTGCCTGGCCAACGGCGACTACAGCGCCCCGAGCGGCGGCTGCACCGGCTACACGTCGGCGGGCAACGACGTCGTGTACAAGATCTACCTGGCCGCGGGTGAGTCCTTCATCGCGACCGAGACCGGCGAGCACGACTCCGCCCTGTGGCTCGTCACCGACTGCGCCAACACGGCCGGCACCTGCGTTGCCGGCGCCGACGACACCTTCGGCGGCGACACCGAGGTCCTCTCGTACGCCGCCGCGTCGGCCGGCTGGTACTACCTGATCGTGGACGCCTACGGCACCGGGGCCTGCAGCCTCACCACGGTCACCATCGAGGCTCCCGTGAGCAACGAGGACTTGAGCTGGGGCAACCTCAAGACGATGTACCGGTAATCTCCGGCACGCGTCTCGTCGTCCTTCGGTGCGAAGCCCCCCTCCCGGACGGGAGGGGGGCTTCGTCTTCCTTGCATCGCCGGGCGATCGTGGGCATCCTGTGGGTATGAAAAAGATGAACGCATCCCCGAAGCGCCTGCTGCTCGTGATCGCCGGCTCGCTGGTCCTGCTGGTCGCCGGCCTGCTGATCTTCTTCCCCGTCGGCAGGGTCAAGACCCTGGCCGCGAGCCGCGCTTCCGCCGCGCTGGGCAGGGAGGTCGCCATCGACGACGCCCGCCTGTCGCTGCGCGGCGGCCTGGGCGTGCGCCTGCAGGGGCTGCGCGTCGGCAACCCGCCCGGGTTCGGGGGCGAGCCGCTGGCCGCGGTCGAGGCCGTGGACCTGCGACTGCGCCTGCTGCCGCTGCTGCGCGGGAGAGTGGAGGCGGATCGCCTGGTCGTCACCGGGCCCGTCCTGGACCTGCGGCGCCGGGCCGACGGCGCCGACAACTTCACCTTCGCGTCGCCCGCCGCCGGGACCGGCGGGGGCGGCAATGGCGGGGACAACAAGCCCCCCGCGATCACGCTGGACCGCGTCACGATCGTCGGCGGCCGGCTGGCCTTCGCCGACGAGGCCGCCGGCGCGGGCGTGCGGCTGGCCGGGCTGAAGCTCGAGGCGAGCCTGGCGACCGACGCGACGGGCCGCAGCGTGGCGCGGGGCGAGTTGGGCGCCGACAGCCTGCTCGTCGACGTCACCGCGCCCCTGCCGGCGCTGCCGGTCTCCCTGCGGTTCGACCTCGCGTACGACCGGGCCGCCGCGCTGCTGACGCTGGCGGAGTCCGCCCTGTCCGCGGGGCCGCTGCGCTTCAAACTGTCGGGCGACGTCGCCCGCGGCGACGGCGACGTCACCGCGCACGGGCGGCTGGTCTCGGACCGCATCACCGCCGCCGACCTGCTCGGCCTGCTGCCCGCCGACCGTCGCGAAGCCCTGGCCGCCTACCGCCTCGCGGGCGACGTCGTCGTGGAGGCGGACGCGAGCCTGGAGCCCGGCCGCGCGCCCGCCTACGCCGCGACGGCCGCGCTGACGGACCTGGTCATGAGCGGCGGCGAGCTGCCCGGCGAGCTGAGGGTGGCGTCGGCCCGGGCCGACCTGCGGCCCGACAGCCTGCACGTCGCGGTGACGAAGGCCTCGTTCGGCGGCCGCCCGCTGCAGGGCGACTTCTCGGTGACGCGCTTCGCCGAGCCGCGGCTGCGCGGGAGCGTGAGCGGCGAGGTCGACCTGGCCTACGTGCAGCCCTTCCTGCCGCCGGGGCGCGGGGCCGCGATCGCGGGCGTGCTCGCGGTACGCGCCGAGCTGGACGGTTCCGTGAAGCAGCCGGAGCGCCTGCTGCGCGGCGGCGAGGTCGTCGTCACGCGGATGACCTACCGCGACGCGGTGCTGGGCGAGCCGCTGACCTCGCTGGACGCGAGGCTGACGCTGGCTCCCGACGCGGTGACGATCGCGAACTGCGTCGCCCGCTTCGGCCGCAGCGACGTGTCCCTGACCGGCCGCCTCGCCGACCCCTTCGCGGCCCTCGCCGACGACCCGGCGCGCCGGCCCGTGCTGACCTTCGCCGCTCACGCGCGGCGCTTCGACATCGACCGGGTCTTCCCGGCCTCCAGTCCGGCCTGGGCGAAGCGGGGATCGGCGGCGGCCGCTCCCGCGCCGCGGGATTCGCTGACCGCCCGCCTGCCGGACCTGCGGGGCACGGGCACGCTACGCGCGGACTCGCTGCTGTACGGCGGGGTCGCCTTCACCGGCGTGACCGGCGCCGCGCGCCTCGTCGACCGCCGGATCGAGGTCTCCGACGTGAAGGCCGACGCCTACACCGGCAAGGTGACCGGCAGCACGACCGTGGACCTGAACGACCTGAACCGGCCGACCTTCGGCGGCCGCTTCGCGGCGACCCGCATCGAGGCCGACGACTTCCTGTCGCGCTTCACGCCGCTGAAAGGGCTGCTGTTCGGCAAGTTCGACCTGACGGGGACCTACGGCGCCGCCGGCCGCGACGGCGCGACGGTGCGCAACTCGCTGACCCTGGACGCGGGCGCGAAGATGGACGAGGGGCGCGTCGTGACCAGCGGGCCGGTGCACGCGGCGCTCTCGGCGCTGGCGACGAAGGCGGGCAGCTCCTTTGCTCAGAACCAGACCCTGCGCACGCTCGCCGCCCACGTCGTGGTGCGCGACGGCCGCGTCGGCCTGGACACGCTCGCCACGCGGCTGGGCGACCTCGGCGAGCTGGTTTTCGGCGGCGGCTACGCCTTCACCGGCGAGCTGGACGCCGCGGGCGGGCTGCTGCTGAGCGAGGACCTGTCGCGCAAGCTGCGCAATCCGGGCGGCGTGGTCGGCAGGGTCACCGACCTGCTGGGCGGCGGCGGCGGCGGCGCGCCGGTCGCGCGCTTGGTGGTGCCGCTGCGGGTCGGCGGCACGCTGACGCAGCCCTCGGTCGAGCTGGACGCCGCGGCGGCCCTGAAGGACGTCGCGGGCGGGGCGGCCGCGCAGGCCACGCAGGGCGCCCGCGCGCAGCTGCGGCGCCTGCTGGGTTCCGGCAAATAACTCGCTGCGGCGCAATCCTTTGAAAACAATTGACCTGCGCCTGATTGACGGCGCCGGGACCGCGGTGCTAGCCTCCAACTGAACAACCGATTTCTATGAAGGGAGGTGGCCAGGACAACTCGATCCCGTCGCGGGTCCGCGACGGGACGCTGGAGGGCGCCCTGTCGTCGACGACCCGCTTCGCCCGACCCGTCCCCGCGGACGGGACGCAACCGGAGAAGGGGGTATCCCGATGCGTCTTCGCAACACGCTGCTGGCGACCGTCGCGTTCGCGACCCTCGCCGTCGCCGCCGCCCAGGCGGACGACTTCAACCCGCCGCCCTGGCGCGACGGCCCGCTGACCGTCGCCGCGGAGTGGGAGTTCATCGGCCAGGACCTCTACGACATGCCGCCCGACTACCTGAACACCGTCGGCGACGGCATTCACGTGTTCAACCCCGGCTGCTTCACCCACGCCCACTTCGAGAACTGCTTCTGGCAGCCGGACCCGGCGAACCCGGCCGACGGCCGCGTCTTCACGACCGACGCGCCCGGCCGCATCCTGTTCTTCCTGTGCAACTGGATCGACTACTACCCCTACAAGTACATCTGGGTGCAGATCACCTACGGCGGGATGGGGACGCCCTTCGTCCAGGAGGTCATCGCGCCCAACCCCGGCACCAACGAGTGGCCCAATCCGCTGTACGGCCAGCACGTCGAGTCCGGCGGCGTTCCGGGGTTCGCCACCGAGTACTGGTACCTGTCGTTCAACCCCGACCGCGAGTACGTCAACGTGATCCTGCCGCCGAACACCTGGATCGACCAGGTGTGGATCGACACGATCTCGACGTTCGTGATCTCCGCCGAGGACATGAGCTGGGGCGGGATCAAGTCGCTGTACAAGTGACGCCGCCTGCGCCCGGCGCGAAGAAGGGAGCCCCGCGGGGGGCTCCCTTCGCGTTCCCGCCGCAGCGGCCGCTCAGATCTGGAAGAGGTACTGCAGCTTCATGAAGTACTGGCGGTCGGTCAGCCGCCAGTCGCGCACGCCGTCGTGCTCGGGGTCGAGCGGCGCGTAGTCGCGGGTCGAGCCGACGTAGAAGATGCTGAAGGGGTTGAGGCGGTAGGTGACCAGCGGGTCGGCCTCCCACGTCTCGTCGAAGTCGTCGTACTGGAGCACCAGGCGCAACGACAGCTCGCGCGAGACCTGCACGCCGAGGCGGGTGCGCAGGATGTAGCCCTTGAACAGCATCGCCTCGGTCTCGTCGTCGACGCTCTGGATCCAGCGCCAGACCACTTCGGCCTGCAGCCGGTCGGCGGGGCGCAGTTCGAACCAGAACGAGGCGTTGGATTCGCGGCCCATGACCGTCTCGCGCCGCGCGATGCGGTGCCCGTGGCTCAGGCTCAGGCCCCCCTGCAACGCGCTGGAGGGGACGGCCTGCAGCTCGAATTCCGTGGCGTCGATGCCGTCGAACCAGATCCCGCCGAAGAGTTCGTTGCTCTTCATGTGCGAGAGCTGGCAGAAGAGCTGCGACTGCCGCACGCGCGCGCCGACGCCCGCCCAGATCCACTCGTCCTTGCGCGCGTCGGCCATGTTCCAGACACGGCCCGCGTTGACGTTGGGCTGGATCCACTCCAGCAGCCGCGAGTCCTCGTAGCGGAAGACGCGCGAGGCCGACGCGACCGCCTCGCGGCGGTCGTTGCGGGGGATGAAGCCGTTGTCGGCGCGGAAGGTGGGGCTGTAGGACCAGTAGTCGACGTCGAAGTCCCAGAGGCGGTCGTTGTACTCGAGGCTGGTGTAGAGGCCGCGCCCGTCGTACTTCTCGCCGTCGAAGACCGCCGTGCGCTTCCCGCGGTCGAAGGTCAGGCCCTCGAGGCCCGCGGTCAGGGCCGGGTCGTCCGGCTCCTCGGTGCGCGAGGCCAGCGCCTGCCACTCGAACTGCAGCGAGGGCGTGATGCGCACGCGGCCGTCGATGCCGCCCAGGGTGCCCGCGCCGCCGCCGTCGATGCGGCGGTCGGTGGCCAGCAGGCCGATGCTGGCGCCGTCGCCGAGGGCCTGCTGGACGCGCAGGATGTTCGAGGTGCTGCGGCCGCCGGCGGCGAAGGCGCTGACGTCCTCGAACGGCAGCGTGAAGGGCGAGACCTCGTCGCGCGCGACCAGGTAGGCGACG
>JAURXS010000042.1 GCA_030654305.1 bacterium
GGCGGAATCGGCGAGTGCGGAATCGGCCGCGACGCGCGCCGTCAGCGGGCTCCAGGCCTCGCGCAGGGAATCGCCCAGCGCGTCCCGCCGCTGCCGACCGGGGTCGGCGTCCACTCCGGCGACCGGCCCGCCGCCGTCGTCGCGAGTGCCGTCGCCGCCGCCCGCGAGGCGCACGACCGCCAGGATGAGCAACACCGCGACCAGCACGGCCGCCGACAGCAGGGCGACGCGCCGCCAGGGGAAGGCGGCCGCGTGCCGGATCTCGGTCTCCTGGGTCCAGACCGGTCCGGTGACGGGGGGCGCCTCGTCCGCGGGCCGGCGACTGTCGTGGGCGGCCAGGAGGTCGTGCGGGTCCAGGTCCAGGGCCTCGGCGCACGCGCGCAGGAAGCTGCGCACGTAGAGCGGGCCCGAGAGCTGCTCGTGGTCGTCGGCCTCGAGCGCGCGGAGCTGGTTGACCGGGATGCGCGTGGCTGCCGCGAGGTCGGCCAGCGACAGCCCCGACGCCTCGCGGGCCGCGCGCACCAGGGCGCCCGGGGTCGTCGAGGCGGGACGGTCGTTCTCCACGGCGGGCTCCTCGGGTTTCAATCTCCCAACGCGTCGAGCCGGCGGCGCAGCGCCTCGGCGCGCGCCTCGCTCTCGGCGAGCATCTCCTGCTGGCGGGCCACCACTTCGGCGGGCGCCCGGGCGACGAAGCTCTCGTTCGTGAGCTTCCGGCGGTTAGCTTCGACGAAGGCGACCGCCTTGTCCAGTTCCTTGCCGAGGCGCGCCCGCTCGCGCTCCAGGTCGACCAGGCCCTTCATGAGCAGGAAGACCTCGACCGCCCCGGCCACGCCCGCGCCCGCGGGGTGCGGGTCGGGCCCGCCCTCGACGACCTCGACGGTCTCGAGCTTCGCCAGCAGGGCGATCAGGCCGGCGTCCTGCGCCAGTTCGGCGCGGCGGACGGGATCGGCCGCGCGCAGCACCGCCGTGCCGCGGCGCCCGGGCGGCACGTCCAGATCGGTGCGCAGCGAGCGGATCACGCCCACCGTCTCGACCACCTGCGCGAAGCGGGCCGCCGGCGCCGTCCACGGCAGCTGTGCGGCGTCGCCGACCGGGAAGGACGAGACCATGAGCCGCCCGCGGGCCGGCGGCAGCCAGCTCCAGAGTTCCTCGGTGATGAAGGGCATCACCGGGTGCAGCAGCTTGTAGCTGGCGCCCAGCGCGACGACCGCGAGCGCCGCCGCCTCGCGCCGCCGGTCCTCGTCCCGCAGGCGGGGCTTGACCGCCTCGAGGTACCAGTCGCACAGCTCGTGGCGGAAGAAGTTGTAGGCCGCGTACGCGGCGTCGTTCAGGCGCCGCTTCTCCAGGTTCCCGTCGACCTCGGCGGCGACGGCCGCCAGCCGGTTCATGATCCAGAGGTCCTCGAGCTCGAGCCGGTCGGCGCGGAATTCGAAGGCCGGCGGCGCGCCGAACACCTGCCCCCACAGCGCGGCCGCGGCCGCCGCGGGGTCGTCGGCGAGGTCCGCCAGGACGCCTAGGTCGCAGGTGGCCGCAGTGCCCGCCGCGTTCCCGCCGCTCCCGGCATCCAGCCCGGACTCGTCCCAGGCGCCCAGGACCAGCTTGGAGGCCTGGAAGACCTTGTTGCAGAAGTTCCGGCCGACCTCGAGCGTCTCCTCGCCGAAGAAGACGTCCTGGCCGGTCGGGGTCAGCATGACCATCGACATGCGCAGCGCGTCGGCGCCGTACTTCTCCATCCGTTCGACCGGGTCGGGGCTGTTGCCCAGCGACTTGCTCATCTTGCGGCCCTCGGCGTCGCGCACCAGGCCGTGGAAGAGCACCTCGCGGAACGGCGGCTCGCCCAGGAAGTGGTACGAGGCCATGATCATCCGCGCGACCCAGAAGAAGATGATGTCCGGGCCGGTCACCAGCACCGACGTCGGGTGGTACAGGCGCAGGTCCTGCGTGTCGCGCGGCCAGCCCAGCGGCGAGAAGGTCCACAGCCAGCTGGAGAACCAGGTGTCCAGGACGTCGGGGTCCTGCACCAGCGCGGCGGAGCCGCAGCCGGGGCAGGCCGTCGGCGCTTCGACCCGGCAGACCTCGCGGCCGCAGTCGCCGCAGTTCCAGACCGGGATGCGGTGCCCCCACCACAGCTGGCGCGAGATGCACCAGTCGCGGATGTTGCTCAGCCAGTTGTGGTAGACGCCCACCCAGCGCTCGGGCAGCAGGGTGATGGTGCCGTCGTCGACGGCCCGCACGGCCGCCGCGGCCAGGGGCTCCATGCGCAGGAACCACTGGCGCGACAGGTACGGTTCGATGATGTGGCCGCAGCGGTCGTGGTGGCCGACCTGGTGGACGTTCTTCGCCTCGCCGTCGTGCAGGCCCTGCTCCTGCAGGGCGGCCAGCACGGCCTTGCGCGCCGCGAACCGGTCCAACCCGGCGAACGCGCCGGCCGCCTCGTTCATCACGCCGCGCTCGTCCATGCAGACGACCTGCGGCAGGCCGTGGCGCCGGCCCACTTCGAAATCGTTGGGGTCGTGGGCCGGGGTGATCTTCACGAAGCCGGTGCCCTTCTCGGGATCGGCGTGGTGGTCGCCGATGATCGGGATCTCGCGCCCGGTCAGGGGCAGCTTCACCCGCCGGCCGATCAGGTGCCGGCGCTCGGGGTCGTCGGGGTGCACGGCCACGGCGGTGTCCCCGAACATCGTCTCGGGCCGGGTGGTGGCCACGGTGACGTGGCCCTCGCCGTCGGCCAGAGGGTAGCGCAGCCGCCACATCACGCCCTGGACCTCGCGGTGGTCCACCTCGTCGTCGCTGATCGCGGTCAGGCAGTGCGGGCACCAGTTCACGAGGTAGAGGTCGCGCACGATCAGGCCCTGCTCGCGCAGGGTCACGAAGGCGTGGGCGACGGCGTGCGAGCGCGCCTCGTCCATGGTGAAGGCCTCGCGCGGCCAGTCCAGCGAGCAGCCCAGGCGCCTCAGCTGGCTGGTGATGACGCCGTGGGTCTGGTGCTTCCAGGCCCAGGCCCGCTCCAGGAAGGCTTCGCGCCCCATGGCGTGCTTGTCGAGGCCCTCGGCGCGCAGCATTTTCGAGACGACCTGCTCGGTGGCGATGCTGGCGTGGTCGGTGCCCGGGACCCACAGGGTCGGCCGGCCGCGCATGCGCATCCAGCGGATCAGCACGTCCTGGATGGCGTTGCTCAGGCAGTGCCCCATGTGCAGCACGCCGGTGACGTTCGGCGGCGGCAGCGTGATCACGAAGGGGTCGCCGGCGGCGCCGGCGGACGGCGCGAAAAGGCCTTCCTGCTCCCAGGTCCGCGCCCACTTCTGCTCGATGCCCTCGGGGGCGTATTGCGCCAGCTGGCGGATGTCGTTCACGTCGTCTCCAGGCTGCGGACGGGAAGGCGCCGATGGCCGCGGGGAACGGTCCCCGGGCCGGAACCAGGTAGTGTAGGCAGGGCCGCTGGGCGGGTCAACCGGTCAGGTGGCGAGCGCTTCCCGCAAGGGCCCCGCCCGGGACTGGCCGCGGCCGTCGGGCCGTGCTAGACTGCCCGGCCCGCGCGGCCAGAACGGCCGCCGGTCCCCCATCCGCAGCCATCGGAGCCACCATGGAATGGATCGCCGACCCCCAGGCCTGGATCGCCCTGCTGACCCTGACCGTGCTGGAGATCGTGCTGGGGATCGACAACATCATCTTCATCTCGATCCTCTCCGGCAGGTTGCCGCCCGAGCAGCGGGCGCGCGGCCGCACCATCGGCCTGGCCGGCGCCATGCTGACGCGCATCCTGCTGCTGGCGTCGCTGGCCTGGGTCGCGCACCTGACGGTGGAACTCTTCACGGTCGCGGGGCACGCGATCACCGCGCGCGACCTCGTGCTGGTGGGCGGCGGCCTCTTCCTGCTGGCGAAGGCGACGTTCGAGATCCACCACAGCCTCGAGGGCGGCGCCGAGCACGAGATGGGCCGCCGCAAGGTCTCCTTCGCCGCGGTGATCGCCCAGATCATGGTGCTCGACCTCGTGTTCTCGCTCGACTCGGTGATCACCGCCATCGGCATGGCCGAACACCTGGCGGTGATGATCACGGCGGTGGTCGTCGCCGTGGCGGTCATGATGGCGGCCGCGGGGCCGATCTCCCGCTTCGTCGAAGGCCACCCCACCGTGAAGATGCTGGCCCTGAGCTTCCTGCTGCTGGTGGGCATGTCCCTGGTGGCCGAGGGCTTCGGGCAGCACCTGAACAAGGGCTACATCTACTTCGCCATGGGCTTCTCGGTCCTGGTCGAGATGCTGAACCTGCGCCTGCGCGGCCGCGAGACCGGACCGCCGGTGCAGCTGCACCGCTCGGAACCGTAGCCCGCCCGGGCGGCGAGCGAGTCCTTCCTCGGGGCGGCACCCTCTGCTATGCTGCGGGCGAGGTGCCGCCATGCCGCCCGCCGTGCCGAACCCGCCCCCGCCCCCGCGCCCGTTCCGACCGGCGCGCCTGCTGGCGCTCTACCTCCTGGCGCCGCTGCTGCTGATCCTCGAAGTGCCCGTCGCCCTGCACGTGGCCAACCGCCCGGATGCCGGCCTGACCATCCACAACCTGACCATCCGGTCGGTGACCCCGGGCGGGCCGGCGGCGCGGGCGGGGCTGCTGCCCGGCGACCGCCTGCTGGCGCTGGACGATCGCACCTTCGACACGCAGGTCGACTACCTCACGGCCCTGGCCGACCGCTACGACCTGGCGCCGCGCGCCTTCCGCGTGCGGCGCGGCGACGCGGTGTTCGTCGCCCGGGTGGAGCCCACGCTGCCGCCGCGCTCGCGGATCATCTGGAGCTACGGGCTGTCCCTGGCCGGACTGGCCTTCCTGCTGATGGGCTGGCTCATCCTCTCGCGGCGCACCGACATGGTGGCCCGCTACTTCTTCGCCCTGTGCGCCACCTTCGCCTTCTTCCTCATGGACGTGCCCGACTGGCCCAGCCCCTGGTACATGACGCTCAAGGAGATCTCCCGCGACCTCGCGGTGATGCTGCTGCCCGTGGTCTTCCTGCGCTTCGCGCTCTACTTCCCGGACCGCACGCACCTGAGCCCGCGCCTGCGCGCCCGCCACCGGCTGCTGCTGCTCCCGGCGATCCCCCTGTTCCTGCTGAGCCTCTACGCCGAGGCGGCCCGCCTCGACCCCGTCGAGTCGCGGACCGTGGCGGTGCTGCAGCAGGCCGCGGGCCTGTACTTCCTGGCCTACATGACGGCCGGCGTGGGGGTGTTCGTCGGCAAGATGCTCAGCCGGGGCCGCCCGCTGCGGCACGCCAAGCTGCGCATCGCCTTCGGCGGGCTGGTCCTGGGCTTCGTGCCGTTCATCCTGGGCGCGGTCCTGCACAACCTCGCGGGCCCGGTGCGCCTGCCCTACCAGGAATGGTACGGCTTCTCGCTGGTGCTCGTGCCGGTGTGCTTCGGCCTGGCCATCCTGCGCTACGGGGCGCTGGACCTCGGCTACGTCGTGCGCCACGGACTGGTCTACACCCTGCTGACGGTGCTGGTGGTGCTCGCCTACACGCTGCTCGTCGGCGTCCTGGGCGGCTACCTCGCGGCCCGCTTCCACGGCTCCGACCTGCCGGTCGTGCTGCTGACGGTCGTGGGGCTGACCCTCGTGCTCAACCCGCTGCGGCGGCGGCTGCACGCGGGGCTCGAGCGGGCCTTCTACCCGTCGCGGCTGGCGACCCGCGAGGCCGTGCAGCGGCTGTCGCACGACCTGGCCGGCCTCAGCGGCGATCCCGAGGCGCCGCGCGCGATGCTGGACCGCCTGCACGGCCTCTACCGCCCCGGCCACGTCGCGCTCTTCCTGGTCGAGGACGCCCGGCTGGTGCTGAGGGCGATCCACGCCGAGCCGGAACCGCCGACGACGTCGGTCACCTCCCTGCCGGCGACCTGCACGCTGGGCCGGATCGCCCTGGCGGCCCATCGCCCGATCTACATCGAGGAACTCGAGGGCCTCGACACCGCCGACGAGACCGACGCCCCCACCACGCGGCTGCTCGGGGAGCTGGACGTCCAGCTCGTGGTGCCGCTGATCAGCGGCCGCGAGCTGCGGGGCCTGCTGACCCTGGGACCGAAGACCGGCGGCGCCCTGTACACCCAGGCCGACGTCGCCAACCTCCACGGCCTCTCGATGCAGGCGGCCGCGCTGGTCGAGGTCGCCCGCCTGCACCAGGCCCGCCTCGAGCGCGAACGGCTGGAGACGGAACTGTCCGTGGCCCACCGCATCCAGGGCCACCTCGTGCCGCGCGAGCCGCTGCGCGCGCCCGGCCTGCACGTCATGGGGCGCATGGACAGCTGCCGCGAGGTCGGCGGCGACTACTTCGACTACTTCACGCTCGAGGACGGCAGCGTCGGCTTCGCCATCGCGGACGTGGCGGGCAAGGGCGTGCCGGCGGCGCTGGTGATGACCAGCCTGCGGGTCGCCTTCCGCGGCGCCGCGACCCGCGGCGCGGGCCCCGACCGCGTGATCGGCATCCTGAACGACGCCGTCTGCTCCCTAGGCGACGCCGGCCAGCTGGTGAGCTTCTTCTACGGGGTGGTCGACCCCGCCGCGCGCCGCCTGGAGTACTGCAACGCCGGCATGAACCCGCCGCAGCTCCACCGCGCCGGCCAGACCTACCGCGAACGCCTGCGCAAGGGCGGGCTGCTGCTGGGGATCAACCCCGGCCAGCGCTACGCCCGCGGCACGGTGGCCCTGGAACCGGGCGACCTGCTGCTGCTCTACACCGACGGCTTCACCGAGCAGACCGACCAGCCCGACGGCGTCTTCTACGGCGAAGGGCGCCTGGCCGATCTCGTCGAGGGGTACCAGGAACGCCCGCTCTCCGACCTGCTCGCCAGGATATTTGCCGATGTCGAGGCGTTCGGGGGGCGGGACCAGAGCGACGACCGCACCTTGATCTTGTTGCGGATCAACAGCATGGCATCAGCGACCGCCGGCGGGCACTCTTCTGGCTAAAGAGGAACCGGGCGCCGCCGACAGAGACGGTGTCCGCAGTTCACCTTCACCAGATCGGAGGGCAAGCATGGATCCCATCATGGTGTTCATCGGACTCTCGGTCGTCGACCTCTTGTGGTGGTTGAGGAAATGATCGAAGGAAACGCGAAAAGTCCCTGACCCACGGAAAGATCCAGGGTCAGGGACTTCGCATTTGGTCAGGGACTTCGCATTAGATCAGAGACTTCGCATTTCCAGGCCGCTCGCCGCCAGCCTCAGTCCTCGTCCGCCGGCAGTCCCGGCCCCTCCATCCAGTCCTCTCGCACCAGCACCAGCACCGCCGAGTTCGGCACGATCAGGTACTGCATGCCCTCGAAGGTGATCTCGACGGCCGACTTGCGCACGAACAGCACGTAGTCGCCCTCCTGCGCCTGCAGCGGCAGGAACCTGGCCCGCGGCGGGTGGCGGTCCCAGGTGTCGGGCTCCCCCTCCTCGTCCGACCAGTCGGGCACCGGGATGCCCGGCCCCACCGAGACGACCCAACCGCCCTGCGCCATGCGGGAGCTGAGGGCCGTTGCCGGCAGGTAGAGGCCGGTGTTGGTCTTCTCCTCGCCCTGCTCGGGCCGTACCAGCAGCCGGTCGCCGACGACGATGAGCTTCTTCTTCAGCGGCGACACGGCTCAGCCCTGCGTCCCGGGCACGGCGGCGCGTGCGGCCTGCACGGCGGCGACGTACTCCTCGTACGGGTGCACGCCGGTGAGCGTGGTGTGGACGCGTCCGTCCGGGCGCACGATCACCGTGGTGGGGATGCTGGAGAAGTTGCCGAAGGCCGACGCGGACCTCTCGTCCGCCATCGCCACCGGGAACGTGAAGCCGTTCTGCTTGATGAACGGCTCCACCACCGCCGGCCCCTTCTGGTCCACCGACAGCGCGAGGACCGTCACGCCCTGCGACTTGTAGTTGTCGTGCAGCTTCTGCAGGTGCGGCATCGCGATGCGGCAGGGGCCGCACCAGGTGGCCCAGTAGTCCACCACGACGACCTGGCCGCGCAGGTCCGACAGGCGCAGGGTCTTGCCGTCGAGCGTGGTGACCGTGAAGTCGGGGACGCCGGCCGCGGTCGCGGCGGCCGTCTGGGTCGCGTTCGCGGCGGGCGGCGTCTTGCCCTCGCCGCACCCGCCGACCGTGGTCGACAGGGCCAGGATCAGCAGCGAAGTCAGCAGGAGCTTCATGGTTCGTTCCCTTCGGCGATCCCCGCGGGATCAGATCAGGTTGTCGATCAGATCAAGTTGTCGATTTTGGCGGCCATCTTCTCCTTGGCGAGCACCCCGATCTGGGAGTCGCGCACCTGGCCGCCCTTGAGGTAGAGGACCGTCGGCACCGACATCACGCCGTACTTCATGGCGGCCTGCCGGGCCTCGTCGACGTCCACGTGGGCGATCTTCACCTTGCCCTCGTACTGCGCGGCGAGTTCCTCGACGATGGGCTTGAGCTGCTTGCAGGGACCGCACCAGGTGGCGCTGAAGTCCACCACGACGGGCAGCGCGCTGTCGAGGACCTCCTGCTGGAAGTTGGCGTCGGTCACGTGGATCAGGTGGCTCATGGTTCCTCCCGGTCTGGCTGGGGGTCGGGGCGGGGCGCGCCTGCGGCGCCGCGCCGCACGCGTTCGAGGACGACGGCGAGGTCGCGGGCGTTCACGAAGCCGGAAAAGCGTTCGAGCTCGCGCCCCTGCGGGTCGAAGAACAGGACCGTCGGCATGCCGACGACGCCGTAGCGGCGCGCCAGCTCGTCGTTGGCCGCGCTGCGCTCGGTGAGGTCCATCTTGACCGCGACGAAATCGGCGGCGAGCGCCAGGACTTCGGGCTGGTTGTAGGTCCGCTCGTCGAGCTCCAGGCAGGCCGCGCACCAGGCTGCCCAGAAGTCCATCATCACGGGCTTGCCCTGCTCCCGCGCGGCCGCGAAGGCCGCCCGGTCGTCGGACAGCCACGCCGGTTCCGCACTCCCCTCGCCCGCCGCGGCCCGGTCGGGCGCGGCGCCGCCGGCCGGCAGCAGCCCGGGCGCGAGACCGCGCAGCCCGCCGAGGATCGCCAGCGTCGCGCCCAGCAGCCACAGGAAGCGCAGGCCGCCGAGGTTCAGGCCGGCCCGCGCCCCCGCGCCCTCGGGCAGCGCGCGCCAGGCGCCCCAGGCGCTCACGCACAGCAGCAGCGCCAGCCCGAAGACCGCCGCCAGCAGCCAGACCGGCGCGTACAGGCGCAGGAACCAGAGGGACAGGGCGAAGAGCACGATCGCGAAGACGTGCTTGACCGTCTGCATCCAGCCGCCGGCGCCGGGCAGGGCCGTCAGCAGGCCGCTGAAGGTGCCCAGGGCCACGAACAGCACGCCCAAGCCCAGGGCGAACACGAACAGCAGCCAGAAGCCCAGCACGAGGTTGCCCGTGGTGGCGACCCAGGTCAGCAGCACGATCAGCACCGGGCCGACGCAGGGCGCGGCGATCAGGCCCATCGCCGCCCCCATCAGCAGCGGGCCGAGGAAACCGGTGCGCCCGCCGCCCACGCGGCTGGTCAGCGAGCTCGGCAGCTGCAGGTCGAACAGTCCCGCCATGCTCAGGGCCATCGCCCCGATGATCGCCGCGACGATGGCGGCGAACACGGGGGTCTGGGTCGCCTGGCCGAAGGCGCCGCCTGTCGCGGCCGCCGCCACCCCGAGCGTGGAGTAGACCAGGGCGATGCCCAGGACGTACCAGAGAGACAGCACGAAACCCTTGAGCGGGCGGCCGCGGGCGTTGCCCCCGATGTAGCTGATCGTGATCGGGATCATGGGGTAGACGCAGGGCGTGAAGCTCGCCAGCACGCCGCCGAGGAAGACCATCAGGAAGGCCAGCCAACTGCCGCGCTCCAGCGCGTGCTGGAGGCGGGCCTGCAGGCCGCCGCCGGTCGCCGCGACGGCGGCGGACGCGGCAGGTACGGCAGGTGCGGCAAGTGCGGCAGGCGAATCGGCGGCGGCAGCGGCGGCGGCCGGGGCCAGTTCCAGCTCCAGCTCCGCGACGGCCTCGCCCGGCTGGTAGCAGACCGCGGCGTCACCCTCGCGGCAGAGCTGGTACTCGGCCCGCAGCGACACGCGCACCGGTCCGGCGCGGTCAGGCCACGTCACCGGCACCAGCGCCATGACCTCGCCGCGGTAGTAGGGGATCTCGGCCGCCACGGGCTTCGGGAAGACCGCCGGCCCGAACGCGGCGGCGGGCTCGCTCGCGAAGACCAGTCCCTGGAACGTCGCCGTCAGGTGCGTGCCCGCCGGCACGTGGTAGACCACGCCCAGGCGCGACGCGCCGCCGGCGGCGTGGTCGCCGCCGAGGGCCTTCAGGGTGACGGTCAGCTGCGGCGGCGGCTCGGCGGCGGCCGGGAGCGCCAGCGCGCACGCGCACGCCAGGACCAGCCACATCCGCATCGCGGCGGCGGCCGGCCGCCCCTTCGGTTCGCGAGTTTTCACTGGAGGTGCTTCTCCCTGCGGACGTCCACGTCGTAGATCTTCATGACGGCGCCGTCGCTCTCGGTCAACACCTCGAGGATGCCGTCGCCGTCGATGTCGAGCAACTCCATCCGCGAGCCGAACACCTCGTCGCCCCACTTCAGGTCGCCGCTGCGCGAATTCAGGACCTGGCCGGTGTTCAACACGATCTCCGGCAGCTTGTCCCCGTCGACGTCGCCGACCGCCACACGGTTCGCCTCGTACTCGTTCAGGCTGGTCCACTCGCGGTTGAAGTTGACGCCGTCGATGTAGTAGAGGTGCCGGTTCGCGTTGACGACCAGCTCGAGCGCGGGGTCGTCGTCGACGTCGCCCACGCAGAGGCCGTGCAGC
>JAURXS010000043.1 GCA_030654305.1 bacterium
CGTGCGCGAAGGGCACAGTTCGTTCCTGAACACGGACTGGCTGTTCTAGGAGGCAACCCCCGGACCGCCACGTCCGTATCCATGGTCGACGCCCGTCCCGCCCCAGCCAGCAGGAGGCAGACATGGCCGACTTCACACTGACCGCCCGCCAGATCGTCCTGCGCCGCATGCAGGCCGCCGACGCCCCGGTCCTCTACGCCTACCGTTCCCTGCCCGAGGTCGCCCGCTACCAGGATTGGCTGCCCCACGACATCGACGAGGTCCAGGGTCTGTCGCGCTCCCAGGCCGACGTCGAGCCGGGAACGCCCGGCACCTGGTTGCAGCTGATCATCGTCCGGCGCGAGGACGGCGAAGTCGTCGGGGACTGCGGGATCCTCTTCCCGGGCGGCGCGCACGCGAGCCCGGAGCTGGGGATCGCCCTGCGCCCGGACCACCGCAGCCGCGGCTACGCGACCTGCGCCACGCGGCTGATGCTCGAGCACCTGTTCGACGTGCGGAAGGTCCACCGCGTGGTGGCCCGCACCGACCCGCGCAACTTGCCCTCGGTCGCCGTGCTGCAGCGGCTCGGCCTGCGCCAGGAGGCGCACCTGCGCCGCAGCCACTGGCACCGCGGGCAGTGGGTCGACGACGTGATCTTCGCCATGCTGGACGAGGAGTGGGAGCGGGAGCGCAAGCGCCTGCAGGCGCACTGCGAGAACGGCGACGCCTGAGCCGCCGTTCAGCCGAGCGCGATCTCGCGGCCGCCGACCACGACCGCCGCGGCGTCGCGCGGGTGGCAGAGCAGCAGCGCGGCCACGCGGTCGCCGACGCGCTCGTGGGCGAGGTCCCCGAGGTCGAAGAGCGCCAGGTCGCAGGCCTTGCCCGGTTCGAGCGAGCCCAAGTCCCCGCGGCCGAGGCAGGCGGCGCCGCCCAGGGTCGCCATCTCCAGCACTTCCCCGACCGTCATCGCGCCGGCGCCGCCCAGGACGCGGTGCAGCAGCAGGCACTGACGCAGCTCGGCCAGCAGGTGCGACGAGTCGTTGCTCGCCGAGCCGTCCACCGCCAGGCCGACCGGGCAGCCCGCGGCCCGCAGGTCGCGAACGCGGCAGATGCCCGAGCCCAGGCGCATGTTGGAGGTGGGGCAGTGGGCGATCGCCACGCCGGCGCGCCCCAGGCGGGCGATCTCCGCGTCGTCGAACCAGATGCCGTGCGCCAGCCAGACGTCGTCCGCGAGCCAGCCGCAGTCCTCCAGCAGGTCCACCGGGCGCATCCCGTAGGTGGCGGCGCAGTAGTCGTTCTCGTCGCGCGTCTCGGACAGGTGCGTGTGCAGGCGCACGCCGAACCGGCGCGCCAGCGCGGCCGTGTCGCGCATCAGCTCCGGGGTGACCGAGAACGGCGAACACGGAGCCAGCGCGATGCGGGTCATCGCGCCCGGCGCGGGGTCGTGGTGCAGCCGGATGAGCCGCTCGCTGTCGGCCAGGATCGTGTCGTGGTCCTGCACCACCGAGTCGGGCGGCAGGCCGCCGTCCTTGCGCGAGCGCGACATGCTGCCGCGCGTGGGGTGGAAGCGGATGCCGGCCTCGCGGGCCGCCGCGATCGTCACGTCGATCAGCTCCGGCGAGGCGTCGCGCGGGAACAGGTAATGGTGGTCGGTGGTGGTGGTGCAGCCCGAACGCAGCAGCTCGCGGCAGCCGACCAGCGCGCCGCGGTGGAAGTCCTCGTCCGCGAGCCCGGCCCACACCGGGTAGAGCGTCCCGAGCCAGGGGAACAGCTCCGCGTCGATCGCCCCAGGCCAGGCCCGCGTGCGCGTCTGGTAGAGGTGGTGGTGGGTGTTGATCAGGCCCGGCAGCACGACCCGGCCCCGCGCGTCCAGCCGCCGGAACCGCGCGCGCGGTTCGCCGTCGATCATCTCGGGCGCCGGCCCGGCGCCCACCCCGACGATCAGGCCGTCGCGCGCCGCCACCCAGCCGTCGTCCAGGGCGCGGCGGGCCGGATCCATCGTGACCAGGGGATCGGCGTGCTCGAGCAGGAACAGGTCCGGGTCGCGCATGGTCAGCTCCAAGGTTGGGATTGCGGGCCGCTTCGTCTATAATGCCCCGCGGCGGCGGTGCGGGCAACATCCCGCTAGCACGGTTCCTGCACGAACCGGCGACCGGCGCCCGCCGACGCCCGGATCGACCTGGAAAGTGGGCAGCCCGGCGTGGACGTGACCGGATCCGTGGACGGTATTCCCGACGGGAGCCGGGCGGATCCCAACGAAGGAGAACGACGTGCGGAACCTGGTACCGACGAACCCGACCCTGCGGCGGACCGCGCGGCCGGCGCTGGCGATCCTGGCGATGCTCGCGCTGGTGCTGGTCGCCGGCTGCGGCGGCGGCAAGACCGTCACGCGGGTCGAAACCGACACCACCATCGACCTGTCCGGCAACTGGAACGACGCGGACAGCCGCCAGGTCGCCGAGACCCTCATCGCCCAGATCACCGCCGCGCCCTGGGTCGAGAACCACCTGCTGGCCCGCGGCAAGAAGCCCGTGCTCATCGTGGGGCAGATCGCCAACAAGTCGGCCGAGCACATCCCGGTCAAGACCTTCGTGGCCGACGTGGAGCGCTCGTTCATCAACTCGGGACGCGTCACCGTCGTCGCCTCGTCCGAGGAGCGCGAAGGCGTGCGCGACGAGCGCGCCGACCAGCAGCAGTACTCCTCGCCCGAGACCATGAAGGACTGGGGCCGCGAGAAGGGCGCCGACTACATGATGCTCGGGGAGATCAACACGATCATCGACCGCGAGGACGGCGACGAGGTGAAGTACTACCAGGTCGACGTGTACCTCGTGGATCTCGAGGACAACACGAAGGTCTGGGCGGGCGTCGAGAAGATCAAGAAGTACGTCAGCCGCAGCGGTCACAAGCCTTGAGCACCCGTCTCCGCACGTCACCGGCCGGGCAGGCCGCCGTCCGCACGGCGGCCCGCCTGGTCCTCGCCGCGGCGCTGCTCGGCGCCGCCGGCTGCTCGACCTACGCGGACCGTCACGAACGCCTGCGCACCGACCTCGCGGCGGGCCGCTTCGACGAGGCGCTCTCGGGTCTGGACGCGGCTGCGCGCGACCAGGACCGCCTGGCGAACCTGCTGGAGAAGGGCCTGGTCCTGCACTACGCCGATCGCTGGGCCGAGTCCAACGCGGTGTTCGAGGAGGCGGAGCTGCTGGCGGCCGACCTCTACACCAAGAGCGTCAGCGAAGCCGTCCTGTCCCTGGTCACCAACGACGGCGCCATCGCCTACCGCGCCGCCCCCTTCGAGATGGCGATGGTGCCCTACTACCGCGCGCTGAACTACGTCTACCTGGGCGACCGCGAGGAGGCCGTGGTCGAGGCCCGCAAGGCCGAGCTGCACCTGCGCGAGTACGCGGAAATCGCCCGCGCGCTGCGCGACGGAGGGGAGGACGGCGAGGCCGGCGCCGAGGCCCTGAACAATGATGTTCTGGACAACGACGCCTTCCTGCACTACCTGCGGGCCATGCTGCTGGACTGGGGCGGCGAGACCAACGACGCCTTCATCGCCTACCGGCAGGCCGCGCAGGCTTACCGCGACAGCGAGGGTCTGCTGGCGGTGGCCACGCCGCCCTGGCTCGGCGCCGACCTGCTGCGCACCGGGACCGCGCTGGGTTTCGCGGCCGAGCTGGACGAACTGCGGACGCAGCTGCCGGAGCTGCTGCCGGCGTCGCCGCCCCCGGCCGGCACCGGCGAGGTCGTGCTCTTCCTGGAGACGGGGTTCGCGCCGCGCCGGATCTCACGGGCGGCCGACGTGCCGATCTTCAAGAGCGACGGCCGCCGCGACGACCGCGACGCCTGGGGCCTTTCGCTGCGGCACCGTTACGAGTACGGCTGGGACCGCGACCAGAAGATCGACTACTGGCTACGCTTCGCCCTGCCCGAGCTGGTGGACGAGCCGTCGGCGGTCGCTGGCGCCCGCGTGTCGGTCGGGACGATCGGCGGCCGGACGCGAGCCGTGCCCGTGGAGGACGTCGCCGGCAGGTCGCGGCAGTACTTCCAGGACGCCCAGGGCAGGATCGTGCTGAAGACCATCGTGCGCGCGCTGGCCAAGTACGCCGCGAAGGAGCAGGCCGAGGGCCAGGGCCAGGTCGCCGGCCTGCTGGTCAACCTGCTGGGCGCGGCCACCGAGCAGGCCGACACGCGCAACTGGCTGACGCTGCCCCGCGGCATCGCCATGGCCCGCCTCGCGCTGCCTCCCGGCACGCACGACCTGCGCGTGGACCTGGTCGACGCGCAGGACCGCCGGCTGGAGACGCGCGAGATCGCCGGCGTGGCCGTCGTCGAGGGCGGTTGGACCTTCCTGAGCCGCCGGATCTTCTGAACCCTACCGCACCAGGGTGAGCTTGCGCTCGGCGGACGCCCCGTCCGGCCCGCGCAGGCGCGCCAGGTACAGCCCGCTGGGCAGGCCGCGGCCGGCGTCGTCGTCGCCCTGCCAGACGACCTCGTGCGCGCCCGCCGCCGCCGGGCCCGCCAGCAGCGTGCGCACGCGCCTTCCCTGCAGATCGTAGATCGCGAGTTCGACCCGGCCTTCCCGCTGGAGGTCGAAGCGCACCGTCGTGCGCGGGTTAAAGGGGTTCGGCCAGCCGGCCAGCCGCGCGCCCGCCGCCGCGGGTGGACCGTCGTCGACGCCCGTCGTCATGCCGATCGCGAGCGTCGCGTGCACGGGCCGCGGTCCGGCGGGATCGTTCGAGATCAGGGTGATCACGTCGTAGTACAGGCCGGTGGCGAGGCCCGTCGCGTCGAACATCGCCCGCAGCGTGAGGGAGTCGCCGGGCGCGACGACGCCCGTGCGCGGCGAGACGGCCAGCCAGCCCGCTGTCCAGGCGACGTCCTGCAGGAGCAGGGGCAACGGTCCGTCGTTGTGGATCACGAAGGATTCGACCCCCACGCGAGGCAGCGCGGCCAGGGCCGCCGGCAGGTCCAGCAGGCCGGCGCCGGACTGGTTGTCGCGGCCGGCGGTCCCGAGGTCGCGGGCCGAGGCTTCGAGGGCTTCGGCCAGCTGCGCCGGGGTGGCGCCGGGGGAGGCCTGCAGGCAGATCGCCGCGGCGCCTGCCACCAGCGGCGTTGCCATGCTGGTGCCCGAGTAGGCGGCATAGCTTCCCGTGCCGATCGTCGACGTGATGCCGTCGCCGGGCGCCGCGAGGTCGGGCTTGGTCAGGCCGGGCGGGTAGGGGTAGTCGCCGTAACCGGCGGCCGTCAGGTTCCAGACCGTGGGCCCGACGCTGGAGTAGGCCCAGACCGCGTCGGCCGACGTCGTCGCGCCGACGGTGATCACCGCGGAGTGCCCGCCCGCGCCGTACCAGGGATCGGGGCAGTCGCCTGGCGAGCTGATGTCCTGCGGCACCGCGTAGTGGCCGCCGTAGTTGTCGCCGTTGCCGGCGGCGCAGAACCAGGGGATGCCCATCGCCAGCAGGATCTCGGCGTTGGCCCGGTTGCCTTCCTTCAAGTCGGCGGGCGGGTCGCCCCAGCCGGCGCTCATCGTGAACAGGTCCACCGGCCCGTGGTCGAGGCCGAACTGCATCGCCTCGATGAGGTCGGCGTAGGAGCCGGGCACCGCGCGCAGCGCCATCAGCGTGGCGCCGGGCGCGGCGCCGGTGCGCGTGCCCAGCGCGCCGTCGCCCACGACCAGGCCGGCGGTGTGCGTGCCGTGGTTGATGGTCGGGTCGCCCTCGACCGGATCGTCGTCGTCGTCCACCGAGTCCCAGCCGTGGTGCGGCCACGCTGCGCCGCCGTCCCACATGTGGCCCGCCAGGTCGGGGTGGGTGTAGCCGACGCCGGTGTCGACGTGGCCGACGAGCACGCCCGCGCCGTCGTAGCCCGCCGCCCAGGCCGCGTCGGCGCCGATGCGGGGCAGGTGCCAGGCGAGCGCCTGTGGGACCGCGGACGGGAGATCGCCGACCGACGAGGTTGCGGCGGCCGGCCCGCCGAAGGCTTCGCTCGGCCGGTCGTCCAGCCAGACGCGCCCGACCGCCGGGTGCGCCGCCAGCCGCCGGGCCGCTTCCGGCGTCGCCCGCAGGGACAGGGCGCCCGCGAGCCACAGTTCGACCGGTTCGCCGGCGAGGCCTTCGCCGCGCAGGTCCTTCAGCAGGGATTCCAGTTCGGCGCGCGAACGCGCCAGGTTCGTCCGCAGGGCCGCGGCGACCGTGTCGCGGCGCTGCGACTTGCCGGCGCCGCCGAGGTCTTCGCCGAGGGCGGCGTCGAGGCCGGCGCTCAGGGCGGCGGCGTCGACCCGCCGCGCGGGGACGACCACGAGCAGGACCGTGCCGTCCGGCGCGGCGGATGCCGCCGTCGCGAGGCGCTCGTCGAGCACCGGCAGGTGGATATCCAGGCGGGTCGGCGGGGAGGCGACGAGCGCGCGCGTCGCCGCCGCCCTCGACTCCGCCACGTCGTGGCGGATGTGGTCCGGTTCGACGCGCAGGCTCGGGTCGCCCTCGAGCCAGGTCCAGGTCCTCAGCACGGTGTTGTCGGTCTCGTCGTCCTCGGGCACCGCGTTCAGCGGGTCCAGGACCACGGAGATCTCGTGGGGGCCGGCGCCGAGCGTCAGCTCGTGGTCCTCGACCGCGGCGTAGGTGGCGGCCGGCAGCCCGCCCTGGATCTGCCAGGCGGCCGCGACCGCGCCGTCGACCCGCAACCGCACCAGGACGTCGGCCGTGGCGTCGGCCAGGCCGGCGTTGGTCACCGCGAAGCTCACGTAGGCGGGACGGTCGGCGGCGAACCAGCCGACCGTGCGCTCGCCGGGGACCAGGCCGCCCACCAGGGAGCCGCCCCAGCCCGTCGGCGTGAACTCCGCGAGGTTCGGCCGCACCGCGCGGTCGGCGGCGTAGACGTTGAGCCCCTGCGTCGGGTAGTCGCGCCGGTCGATCCAGGCGGCGTGCAGGCGGCCCGCGCCGGCGGCGCCCGACAGGTAGTGGAACTGGGGCTCGGCGTGGTTCTGGTCGCTGACGGTCTCGATGTCGCCCCAGTTGTCCGGGTGGCCGCGCCCGCCGGCCTGGCGCGCCGCGACGTCGAACTCGTCGCCGCCGGGCGGCGCGTCCAGCCACAGCGCGCCCACGATGCCGTCGCGCGCGTAGACGGTCGGGCCGACGCTCTCGTACTCGTCGGCGACGATCTCGTAGGGGCCGTAGAACGTCGCGCCCGCGTCCCAGGAGAAGCTGTAGATGACGTCGCCGTCGAGGTTGCCCAGCCCGTCGTCGTAGTCGTGCTGGTAGACGACGAAGACGTCGCCCCCCTGGCAGGCGACCTGCGGGAAGCCGCAGCCGTTCGCCGTCCACGACGACAGGTCGGTGATGTCGTTGAAGCCGCCGCTGACGGCGTCGCTGCTGACCAGGATGCGCGGCAGGCCCGAGCCCGGGTCGACTTCGGCGTTGACCAGGTGGACGAGCCCGTCGTCCAGCGCGCAGTCCGGCCACAGGTCGGGGTAGCCGTCGGGCGCCAGGGCGTCGTAGGAGACCGTCGTGCCGGCGTTGGTGGAGTACATCCAGATCAGCGTCCACTCCCACTGGTAGAGGTCCCAGTTGATCTCCTGGTAGGCGGCCGCGATGAAGAGGGTCGCGAAGTCGCCGGCGCCGCTGACCGCGAGGCTCGGCGTGGCGTTGGTCGAGTCGGTGAACAGGCCGCGCACCGCCGACCAGGCGGCGGGGTTGTCGCCGGCGCTCGAGCGCACGCGCAGGATGTAGCCGTCGAGCCGCAGCCAGACCACGTGCAGGAAGCCGGCGCCGTCGATGGCGATCTCGGGCATCGTCTCGTCCTGGCTGAACGAGGGCAGGTCCCAGCCGGTCCAGGTCAGGCCGCCGTCCTGGCTGCGTGCGATGTGGAGGTCGCGGTCGACGCCGCCGAGGTCCTTGGCCTCGAACACGGCGTAGAGCCAGCCGGTGACCGGGCTGACGGCCAGCGAGACGTAGCCGTCGTCCATGCTGGTCGGGTTGGCCAGCAGGCGGTCCGTGGACCAGGGCGCGTCCTTGTCGCCGCCGCGGGGGTCGGGAGCGGCGAGCTTAAGGGAACGTCCCGGCGCCAGGTCGCGCAGCCCGTCCAGCGGGAAGTCCGCCGGCAGGATCGACTCGCCCTTCGCCGATCGGCGCACCACGGCGCCGCCGGTCGCGTCGGCCGTCAGGTCCACGTCGGGGAACTCGGGTCGCTGCGCCTTCCCGATCTGGGAGGGGGAGGTCCTGGTCGTCCGGACCGCGGCCGCGGCCGACGGCAGGCGAGGGTTCGTGCTCGTGTCCCTCGCGCCCGGCACCTGCGGTCGGGCTGCCAATGTCCGCTGGGACGGGTCGTCCGCCCACGAACCGGTCGTGGTGCACGTCAGGAGCAACGCCAGGACAGCAAGGGCGCGACGACGCATGGACGGCAGCCTCCCGCTCGGGTGATAGCGATATAATATTATATCAAATATAATGACATAATATCTATAGTTGTGTTGGCCGATTAGGCTGGCTGACAGATTATCATGTTGATATATAAGATCTTAAGAGAATATCGCATTTAGGCGGCTCGGACCAGCTAGTCGGAAAAGTGGCGGGGTAGGAAGATCCCGGCCGAAACGCCCGGCACCAGCTTTCCGTCGCGCACCACCTGCTCCCCGCGCCGCCAGACGTCGACGATCCGCCCGCACCAGTCGTCGCCCGTCCACAACGAGGGGTCGGGGTGCCCGTCGATGGGCAGG
>JAURXS010000044.1 GCA_030654305.1 bacterium
CGTCGTCCATTTCAAGGCCATCGGCTGGGACGACCACCGCGACACGCGCCTGCGCGACATCCCGGGCCAGACGCCGCCCGGCTACGGCCTGCGCTTCCAGACCAAGTTCGACGCGGTGGGCCGCTTCCTCGGCGGCGCGAACTCGCTGTTCCGCTTCGCGACCCAGTACAGCGAACCGCAGAACAGCGTCTGGGACGACTTCGACAACACGGCCATCGGCAGCTCCGACACCCTCAGTTTCGTGGTCGGGTCGTTCGACTACCGGGTCAGCATGCGCGCCCTGGACGAGCACGAGCGGCGCGACGGCACGCCGGACGTCTTCGCGTTCTTCGCGAATTTCCATCCGGAAGTCGAATGCGTGGAAGTCGTTACGGGGGCGACCCCCAGCGGGTACCCCGAAGACAACTGCAGCGACGAGCTGAAGACCTACTACTGCGCCCTGTCCACGACGCCTCCCGCGCCCGATCCCACCTGGACGCGGCTGCAGCAGGTCTACACCGTGCCGCGCACGGTCTATTTCAACACGACGACCAACGCGGTCTGGTACGAGGAGCCGACGGACATCACCGGGCTGGCCTCCGTCCAGGGGTACTTCTACGAATACAAGCTGCTGCTGTACGCGCAGGACCAAGAGGATGAGCGCCTGTTCCTGCCCCGCCAAAGCCCGACCGACCTCACGTACGGCAACCCGATCGACCGCGCGATGTCGTGGCGCTACAAGATCGTCTCGCACCGCGACTCCCTGGCCAACGTCATCCGCGAAGGCGGGGGGTCGGACGACCTGACCCAGGTGTCCTACACCTTCCACGAGAACTTCGGCGACAACTACGACAGCAACGGCGTCTGGCGCCTGCAGGTCGAGGTGTTCGTGCCCCAGTTGCTGTTGAGCGCGGGCGTGGACGTCTACCGGGGACTGCTGGCCTCCCAGCACCCGGATTGGACGCCGAGCACCATCGACCGCGCCGTCGACTTGACGACACGGCAGCTCGGCCTGAACACGGCCCGGGTCGTGGTCCGCGACGCGAGCAACAGCATCTACCGCCCCGAGCGCTGCGCCTACGCCTACTACACCGGCGTGCGCGTGCCGACGCTCCACAACGAGGGCTGCAGCATCGTCCCGGGCGACGGCGTGGCGGCGCGCCTGAGGTTCAACGACTTCTGCCTCGAGAGCGAGACGTTCACGAAATCGTACCTGATCAAGGCCTACACGCAGCTCGGGAGCGTCTACCCGACCGGGTACTAGTCGAGGCGGCCGCGACGCGCGGCGGCGGACCGGGAGGTCTCACGTGTTGAAGATCACCAAGACGACGGCGCTGGCGCTGGCGATGGCCCCCGTCCTGCTGCTGGCGGTCGTGAACGGCTGCGGCCCGGAGTCGGACCTCGGAGGCGTGGCCCTCGTCAACGCCCTGCCGGACACGCGGATCACCGGCACGCCGCCCTACCTGCGCGACACGGAATACACCGTGCACTTCTACTGGACCGGCAGCGACCCCGACGGGCGCGTCCGCGGCTACCAGTGGAAGATGACCGCCAACGGCGACGACGGCATCAGCATCCGCGACACCCTGACCGTCGACCCGGCCACCGGCGACACCATCAATCCCTGGCGGTTCACGACGGCCAGCGACTCGACCTTCGTGGTGACGGCCGACCGCCAGGGTTTCGAGGACGACGCCATCCTGCCGGAACACATGCAGCGCTTCTACCAGCCGCACACGCTGATCGTGCGGGCCATCGACGACCACGGCGGCGTCGACCCCTCGCCGGCGCTGGTCAGTTTCACGTCGACGACCCTGTCGCCCTCCATCCGCGTCGTCAGCCCCTCCGCGCTGCTGGGCCTCTGGCCCGAGGCCAAGACCGTGCCGCCGTCGTTCATCATCGGCTGGGCGGGCTCGGATCCGGACTACGAACTCGGGACCCCGATCGCGGTCCGCTACCTGTACAAGACCGCGCTCGTGTCGAACGCCTCGGGCGGGGGCAGCCACTACGTCTACACGAAGTACGAGTACGATCAGGTGGTCGACTCCCTGGTCACCTTCGACGATCCCCAGTGGAGCGACTGGATCCCCTACGCCGCCACGCCCGCCGAGCGGCGACAGACTTTCCAAGGCGTCAAGCGGGACGCCAACAACAACATCATCTACTACATCTTCGCCCTGCAGGCCAAGGACATCGCCGGCGCGGTCAGCCTCGACCGCGGCTATTTCTCCCCCGTCGTCAACTTCAGCATCGACGACACGCAGACGCCCGTGCTCGTGCTGCGCGAGCGTTACCTGGGGACGGAGATCGCCACCGGGATCGCCCGGCTGGAGAAGGACATCGCCCAGGACCAGCCGCTGCAGTTCGAGTGGTTCGGCAGCGCCGCCGACTACGGCGGCGAGATCACCGCCTACCGGTACGGCTGGGACATCCAGGACCTCCAGGACGACAACGACCCGGGCTGGGAGGTGCAGTTCGGCCTCTCGGAGGCCAACTTCTCCTCCGCGGTGCGCTCCTTCGCCCAGGGCCTGCACGTGTTCACCGTCGAGTGCAAGGACAACAGCGGCCTGCTGACCCGCCTCCAGTACTTCCTGTCGGTGGTGCCCGTGCCCGAGGAGGCCGACCGGCTGCCGCTGATGCTGATCGACGACGTGCCTGACCGGACGAGCCAGGCCTGGCCGAGCTTCAACAACTCGGTCCAGTACGACAACGACCTGCACCGGGACGCCTTCTGGGACGACGTCCTGGCCTCGAGCGGCGGCGTGTCGCGCTACAGCAGCGACCGCGACGTGATCGACAACGAGCGGCTCCTCGGCAACTGGGGCTACCGCGACATCGTGCGGTACAAGACCCTGATCTGGTCCGCGCGCCGCGTCATGACCACCTACCTCGCCTCGTCGTTCCAGCCCAGCGTCTACGTGGCCCAGGGCGGCGACGCGATCCCGACCGAGGCCTACGTCTGGCTCGAGGCCTACCAGCGCAACGTGGGCAACGTCCTGCTGGCGGGTTCGGGCGTCGTGCAGAACTTCCACCTCAACAACATGACCCTCACCGCCGGCAGCATCCCGTGGCTCTACCCGATCATCTACAACAACGACGAGGAATCCTTCCAGTGCAGCGGCGAGGCCAGGGGCATGAGCTTCGGCCTCCGCGAGGAGGACGACGGCACCCAGACCGTGTTCGGCACGCTGCAGTACCCCTACCGCGGACTGGGCATCGCCGTGTCGTCGATGTTCACGCCGGCGAGCTTCTACTACTCGCCGACGCTGTGCGGCACCGGCACCTCCCACCGCAAGCAGAACTGCGTGGGGACCAAGGCGGTCGTGATCGACCCCGACTTCAAGGCCGCGCACGTGCAGGCCGGCGCTTTCGCGGACACCGTCTTCGTCTGGGACCAGATCGCCTGGTCCGACGCCGCGACGGTGGCGGGCGGGGGCATCCCGTCGCCCAGTTCGCCCTACAACTTCAGCCAGTCCGACGAGTACTACGACTACAACGAGACCGCCCGCCGCGCGACCTGGTCGCCCCAGATCCTGGCCGACGGGCAGCCCGCCATCGAGCCCATGTGGCGAGCCCTGCCCCGCTACGACTGGATCCTCGACCTGCACCTGGCCAACGGGGACGACGACTTCATCTACCCGACGACCAACCCCTGCGGGCTCTACGCGCGCAACCCGTCGACGGGCCGCACCGTCCTGAACGGGGTGCCCATCGGGCTGTTCAGCTACCAGACCGTCGACACCAAGCCGGGCGGCCGGGCCGACGTCGTCTGGGGCTTCGACCCGCACCTGTACGACCACACGCAGATGAAACGGGTCATCCGTTGGGTCCTCGACGACCACTTCGGCCTGGCCATGACGCCCTGAACCGAGCCAGCGTGGCGACGGGGAGGCCGGAACTTCGGCACGTCGCCACGCGCAGCCTGGAGACGATGATGACCAAGAGGGCACTTCTGGCGACCGCGGTCCTGCCGCTGCTGTGCGGCGCGCTGCCCGCGGCGTCCGCGACCCCCCCCGACGTCTGCGCCCTGGATTCGCTCCGGCTGGTCTCGCCGGAATCCGTGACGATCGCGCTGTCGTCGACGGGGAGGTTCGGGGCCGAGATCACCTGGCCCGCCATCGACGACGCCGCTTCGACGTGCGCGGTCCCGATCGACACGGTCGGCCTGGGCTTCCAGGTGACCCTGGACGGGGCCTACCGGGACGAATTCGACCGCGAGCTGCTCTGCACCAGCCTCTTTGGCGGCGAGGTCGGTTCCGTGAGCGAGAACAGCGTCCTGATCTCCTGGTCCAACCTCAACCAGTCGGTCACGGGCCGGATCCTCGGCGAGGTCAACCTCAGCAACAACGGCGGCGTCCTGGCCATGGACCAGGACGGCGTCTGGTCGCAGCGCAACGCCGGCCTGCCGCCCTATCTCTCCAAGGCCGACGTCAGCGTCCTGGCGGAGGCGCCGACCTCGCCCGGGACGTTGCTGGCCGCCCTCGGCGACCGTCTGACCCGCGGGCTCTGGTACAAGCCGGACGCCGGCAGCGACTGGCGGCGCCTGGCCGCCGACCTCTTCCCGGACGGTTCGCTCAACGAATCCGTGATCACCGCCCTGGTGTTCGCCCCCGACGACGCCGGCACCTTCCTGGTGGGCACGAGCCGGCAGGGCGTGTTCCTCACCCGGGACGGCGGCCAGACCTTCACCCAGCAGCAGGCGGTCTTCGATCCCACGGACAACTGGAACCTGCGGCGGGTGACGGAACTGGTCTGGCGCCGGCCGGAAGCCCTCTACGTCGCCGTCGGCAACCTCGACCTGTTCGTTTCCAGCGACCGCGCCGCGTCCTACACGCGGCTGTCGACGCTGCGCGTGCCGCTGAACTTCCCGACCGGCGGCGGCGAGGGGCCGCCCGTCATCAACCGCATCGTCGACCAGGGCGGGCGGCTGTACGTCGGCGTGAACAGCTTCGGGATCTACACCAGCGTGGACGGCGGCGACAACTGGGACTGGATCTGGAACGAACTGCTGGACCCCGGCTCCCAGCCCCTCTCCGTCGTGGATTTCGCCGTCGACCCGGTCAACCCAGCGCGGATCATGGCCGGCACGAGCGACGCGGGGCTCTGGTGGTCGGGCAACGGTGGCCTCGTCTGGCACCCGGTCGGTTCGTCCATTGCCTGGCCGGATCCCCTGACCCTCCCGGTCATCACCTCGCTCGTCCTGGATACCGAGCGCGACACCTACCTGGCGACCGCCGACGGCTTCGCCCTGCTGACCTGCGCCAGGAACGACACGGTCTGGTCGGCGGGTGGCCTGGCCCAGCCCGCCAACCTCTCCATGACGCGGCTGCACCTCGCCGCCGACCCGGTTCAGCGCTACTGGCTGCCCACGTACGGGGGCGGGATCTACGTCCCCGGCACGCCGCTGCGCCTGTCCGACACCATCAAGAAGTCCCAGACGGAGCCGCAGTACCAGGACCTCGACTTCGGCCTGACGATCTCCTTCGGCGCCGGCGCCGTCGCGGATTCGACGAGCTTCTCGCTCCTCGCGCAGGACTTCCAGGGGTACGCGGTGTGGCGCAGCGAGGGCAACAACCCCGACGCGATGCAGCTGATCGGCTACTACGACAAGTCCAACCCGGAATCCTGCATCGAGGGCTACTGCGGCGACACCAGCTACAACGAGACGCCCAACTGCTACGCCGACAAGCGCGCCGCCTGCTTCGACTTCTCCGACCCGTCGTCCGTGACGTTCTTCGACGACACGGTCTACGAGGGGTTCGACTACAACTACGCCGTCACCACCTTCGACTACGGCAACATCGCGACCGCGTCGCCGGCCTCGCTGACCGCCGAGCGCCTCTATTCGACCCGTTTCCCGGGCGACCCGCTCTCGCTGTTCGGCGGCGACGGCAACCGGCAGCGGTTCTTCGTGTCCCTGCCCGCCGCGGGCGCCGTCGAAGGACCGGAGATCTTCGCCTACCCGAACCCCCTGCGCCAGGCGTCGGGCTTCAGCGGCTCGGAAGGGGAGAAGGTCACGTTCAAGAACCTGCCGCCGGGCAGCCGGGTCCAGGTCTTCACGCTCGACGGCGACCAGGTGGCCGACCTCGGTCCCGAGCAGCAGATCGACAACCTGATGCCCTGGGTCACCCGCAACCGCCACGGCGACCTGCTCGCCTCGGACGTTTACATCTACAAGGTGGAGATGCCCGCGCGCGAGGACTTCTACGGCAAGGTCGTCATCATCCGCTGACGCGGCCCCGCGCGGGTGCCGCACGCTCCGATCTTCTGGCCCGGCGCCGCCGCCGGGCCATTTCACCGCAGACCAGCGGGGTCCCTCGCCGGACGCCCGGATCGCAGTCACAGGGGAGGCAAGCACGATGGAAGGCAAACGCGTCTATTTCTTCGGCAACCACGAGGCGGAGGGCGACGGCGCCCAGAAGGAACTGCTCGGCGGCAAGGGCGCCAACCTCGCCGAGATGGACCGCATCGGCATCCCGGTGCCGCCGGGGTTCACCATCACCACCGCTTGCTGCATCGACTACCTCGCCGCACCGGTGATCCCGGCCGCGCTGCGCACCGAGGTCGACGCGGCGATCGCCCGCATCGAGAAGGTCATGGGCAAGAAGTACGCCGACCCCGCCGACCCCCTGCTGTTCTCGTGCCGCTCGGGCGCCAAGGTCTCGATGCCGGGCATGATGGACACCGTCCTGAACATCGGCCTCAACGACGAGACGGTCCGCGGCCTGATCGCCCGCAGCGGCAACGAGCGCTTCGCCTACGACAGCTACCGCCGCCTGCTGCAGATGTACGGCGACGTGGTCATGGGCGTGGACGGCGAACTCTTCGAGCACGCCATCGACGCCCTCAAGGCGAAGCGCGGCGTGAAGCTCGACACCGAACTGGGCGTGGCGGACCTGCAGGCCATGATCGCCGAGTTCAAGGCCATCATCCGCAAGTCCGCGGGTCGCGACTTCCCGACCGATCCCCGCGAGCAGCTCTGGGGCAGCGTCGAGGCCGTCTTCCGCAGCTGGAACACGCCGCGCGCGGTCAGCTACCGCAACCTCAACCGCCTGCCGCACGACATGGGCACGGCCGTGAACGTCCAGACCATGGTCTTCGGCAACATGGGCACCAACTCCGCCACGGGCGTCGCCTTCACCCGCGACCCGTCCAACGGCGAGAACTTCTTCTACGGCGAGTTCCTGGTCGACGCCCAGGGCGAGGACGTCGTGGCGGGCACCCGCACGCCGCAGGCGCTGAACCTCCAGGGCCGCGACCGCCTGCCCGAGGGCAACCCGGTGCGCGACCTGCCCACGCTCGAGGAGGTCATGCCGGTGGCCTACGCGACGCTGTGCGGCATCCGCGAGAAGCTGGAGCAGCACTACCGCAACATGCAGGACATCGAGTTCACGATCCAGGACGGCAAGCTCTGGATGCTCCAGACCCGCAACGGCAAGCGCACCGGGCGCGCCGCCGTGCGCATCGCGGCCGAGATGCAGACCGAGGGCCTGATGACGCCGGACCAGGCGCTGCTGGCGGTCGAGCCCGGGCACCTCGACCAGCTGCTGCACGACCAGATCGACCCCGCGGCCGGTGTCGTGGTGCTGGGCAAGGGCCTGCCCGCGTCGCCCGGCGCCGCGCAGGGCGAGATCGTGTTCTCGGCCGAGGCCGCCGTGGCCGCGGTCAAGGCCGGTCGCCGGGTGGTGCTCGTGCGCCGCGAGACCAGTCCCGAAGACATCGAGGGCATGAACAGCGCCCAGGGCATCCTCACCGCCCGCGGCGGCATGACCAGCCACGCGGCCGTCGTGGCCCGCGGCATGGGCAAGCCCTGCGTCGCCGGCTGCGGCGACCTGGTCGTGGACTACCAGGCCGCGTCGATGGCCATCGGCGGCCGGACCTTCAAGGCCGGCGACCTGCTGACCATCGACGGCACCACCGGCCAGGTGATCGCCGGCCTGGTGCCGCTGGTCGCGCCCAGCCTCGACGACCCCCACCTGAACCGGATCATGGCCTGGGCCGACGAGCGCCGGACCCTGGGCGTGCGCACCAACGCCGACACGCCGCACGACGCGCGCCAGGGGCGCACCTTCGGCGCCGCGGGCATCGGCCTGTGCCGCACCGAGCACATGTTCTTCGGCGAGGACCGCATCAAGAAGATGCGCGAGATGATCCTGGCTGACAGCGAGGCGGGCCGCCGCAAGGCCCTGGTGAAGATCCTGCCGCTGCAGCAGGCCGACTTCGAGGGGATCTTCGAGGCCATGGACGGCTACCCCGTCACGGTGCGCCTGCTGGACCCGCCGCTGCACGAGTTCCTGCCCACGCCCGACCAGCAGGCCGAGATCGCGGAGCTCGCCGGGGAGCTGGGCGCCACCGTCGCCGCGGTCAAGCACCGCATCGAGTCGCTGCACGAGATGAACCCCATGCTCGGCCACCGCGGCTGCCGCCTGGGCCTGACCTACCCCGAGATCTACGAGGTGCAGGTCGAGGCCATCATCCGCGCCGCCCTGGCGGTCAAGGCCCGCGGCGTGGACGTCCGGCCGGAGATCATGATCCCCCTGGTGGGCACGGTGCGCGAGCTGAAGGACATGCGCGAGATGTCCGTGGCGATCGCCGACCGGGTGATGGCGGAGGTCGGCGCGAAGGTCGACTACCTCGTCGGCACCATGATCGAGATCCCGCGCGCCGCCCTGCTGGCGGACAAGATCGCGCTGCACGCCGACTTCTTCAGCTTCGGCACCAACGACCTGACCCAGATGACCTTCGGGTACAGCCGCGACGACGCCGGCGTTTTCCTGCCGGACTACGTGAGGATGGGCGTGCTGCCCTCGGACCCGTTCCAGCAGCTCGACCAGGAGGGCGTCGGCCAGCTCGTCGCCATGGCGGTCGAGCGCGGCCGCTCTTCCGGCCGGCACCTGCACCTGGGCATCTGCGGCGAGCACGGCGGCGACCCCAGCTCGGTCGACTTCTGCCACCGGGTGGGGCTGGACTACGTGAGCTGCTCACCGTTCCGCGTGCCCATCGCGCGCCTGGCGGCGGCCCACGCCGCCATCAGGAACGGTTGAGGTGAACCTGGCCTGGGCCATCCCGGCGGCCTGGCTGCCGTTGCTGGTCCTGATCGCGGTGGCGGCGGCCCTCTGGGTGCGCCGCCACTACCTTTCCACCGAACCTCTCGCGCCGCGCGGCGTGCGCCGCCTGCTGGCGGGGCTGCGCACGTCCGCCGTCCTGCTGCTGCTGGTCGCGATCGCCGGGCCGCGGCTGCAGCGGTCCGGGGACGTCGCGCTGCCGCCCGAGGCCGTGATCGTCGTCGAGGACTCCGCCAGCATGGGCCTGCGCGACGCTCCCGGCGATCCGGCGCGCTGGACCGGGGCGCTGGCGTGGGCCGCTCAGGTCGAGTCCCTGCTGACGCGCCGCGATCCGCCCGTGCGCACGACGGTGCTGCGCGGCAACGGGCTGGCGGCGACCAGAGCCCTGCGCGACGCCCCCGGCGAGCCGCCGACGGCCGTGGGCACGGACCTCGGCCGGCTCGCCGCCGAGACGGCGCGCGCCTGGTCGTCGCGCAACCTGCGGGCCCTGGTCCTGGTGACGGACGGCCAGGAAACGCAAACAGACCAGGAGACGCAAACAGACCAGTGGACGCAGGCCGCCGCCCAGGGGCCGCTCGCGCCGACGGACGGCGCCCTGCCGCTGCTGATCGGGGTCGGCGACCCCTCCGGCCCCGCGGACCTGGAACTCGCGGACGTGCGCTATCCGGAGACGGCCTTCGTCGGGGACCAGGTCGTGGTCGAGGCTGTGGTGGGCGTGCGCGGCCCGCCGCGCCGGGACGACCTGCGCCTGCGGCTCGCGCTGGTCCAGGGCGCCGACACGCTGGCAGCGGTCACGGCCGTCGTCGGGCCCGGGGACCCGACCCTGCGCGCCGACCTCGCCTTCACGCCCCGCGCGGCGGGTCTCCAGGTGGCGCGCCTGCTGGTCGCGCCCCTGGTCAACGAGCGGTACCTCGCCAACAACGAGGTGTCCCTGGCGGTGGCCGTCCGGCAGGACCGCGAGAAGCTGCTGCTGATCACGGGCCGGCCCGACTGGAACGTCCGTGTGTTCGCCCAGGCCGCCGCCCTGGAGCGGCGCCTGACGCTCGACATTGTCCACCCCGGGGAGCGCGGGCCGCGGCTGGACGGCGCGCCCTGGACGCCGCCGCGCGGCGCGGCGGGCTGGCTGGCCTGGGACGGCGTGATCCTGCTCGGCGATGCGGCCGGTCTGGGGGATGTCGACGTCGACGGTCTCGCCGCGGCGGTCGGCGACGGCCTCGGCCTGCTGGTGGTCGATTCCCCGCGGACGGACCTGCCCGCGGCGCTGGCCGGCTTGCTCCCGGTCGTGCGCGGCGGCGCCGCCGGCGGGGGCGGGCCCCTGCAGGTCCGTCGCGAAGAGGCCGGCCACTCCCTGCTGTCCGGCCTGTCGGCCGAGGCCGCGGCGTGGGCGTGGCTGCCGCCGCTGGGACCGATCGCGCCGGCGCGGGCGCGTCCCGAGGCGAAGGTGCTGCTGACGGCGCCGGGACGCGACGGCGCCGGCCCGTCGCCCCTGCTCGCGATCGGCGCCGCCGGCAAAGGCGCGGTGGCCTGGCTGGGGACGGACGAGCTGTGGACCCTGGCCTTCTGGCAGCCGCCGGCGAGCGCCGCCGGCACGGCCGAGCATCCCGTGCGCCGCCTGGCCCGCAACCTGCTCGTCTGGACGGCGGCCGGCGACGAGCTCGGCGGCGTCACGATCGCCGGGCACCGCACCCTCTACCGCGAGGGCGAAGCCATCCGGCTGGAGACGCAGGTGCGCGGCCTGCGCGGGGAAGGGACGCCGGGTGCCGTCGCCCTCGAACTGCGGGACACGACCCAGGCCGGTGCGCCGCGGTCGTTCACGCCCACCCCGGTGCCCGGGGAGCTTGGGCGCGGTCGCGTGACGCTGCCGCCCCAGGCGCCGGGCCGCTACCGGGTACGGCCCGTCGCCGCCGGCACGGATTCCGCCTTGGGGCCGGAGCGCGAATTCGTCGTGGTCCCCGCGTTGCCCGAAGAGGCGCAGGTGCGTCAGGACCGGCGGCGCCTGCGCGCCCTGGCTGCGGCCTGGGGCGGCCATTACGTG
Source organism: bacterium (assembly GCA_030654305.1). NCBI lineage: Bacteria > bacterium. The sequence continues at coordinate 11,080 of JAURXS010000044.1, forward strand.
GACGGGCACGCTCCGGGCGCCGCCCGCTCCCTGGCCGGCGTCCTGGATGCCGCCGACTGGTCCGCGGCCACCGGAGAGCGCCGGTCCGAGGTCCGCCTCGTCCACGGTTGGTGGCTGATCGCCTGCGCGACGCTGCTGCTGGGCGCGGAATGGGCCATCCGCCGCTCACGCGGCATGCTCTAGGCTCCGTTCGCACCTCCCGGCTCTCCTCCCGGAAGCGGGATCGCCTCACTTGCGCCTGCCTACCCGACTGCCCGCGCCGGCCCTGGTCGTCGCGGTGTGCGTCTCGCTGCTCGCCGTCCGGACCGGCGCCGCCGAACCTCTGCTGAACGAGGTCCTCTACGATCCGCCCGGCGCGGACGGCGGGGCGGAGTTCGTGGAACTCCTGAACGTCGGCGCCGAAACGCTGGATCTCGCCGGCGTTCGTCTGGAGTTCGCCAACGGCGCCGTGGCTCCCGCCTGGGAGCGGCGTTGGGAAGGCGCGCCGGGCGACAGCCTCGCGCCCGGGGCCCGCTGGCTGATCGCCGATTCGGGTTGGACTGGAGATGTCGCCCCCAACGTCCTGGTTTCATTGAGATTGCAGAACGGCCCCGATGCGGTCCGACTGCGGCGCGGCGAGGTCGTGCTGGACCTGCTGGGCTACGGGGATCTCGCGGATCCGGTCTTCTTCGAAACGGCGCCACATCCGGGCACCGCCGCCGCTTCCCTCGGACGCCGTCCGGACGGGGAGGACTCCGGCCGCAACGACCGGGATTGGGTCGTCTGCGCCGAGCCGACGCCCGGTCGGCCCAACTTCCCAACTTACGGCTGGCAGGTGCTCACCGTCACGCCGGACCCGCCCAGCCTGCCGGCGCCCGGTGTCGCCGTCGCCGTCGCCGTCACCCTGCGCAACA
>JAURXS010000045.1 GCA_030654305.1 bacterium
CGCCGCGAACGCGGGGTCGCCGGCGAGGTTGCGCAGCTCGCCGGGATCGGCGGCGAGGTCGTACAGTTCCACCGGCCGGCGCGCGTTGCGGCCGCCGTGCTGGTCGAGGGGCACGATGTACTTCCAGCGCCTCGTGCGTACGGCGACCAGCGAACCGACCGGGCCATCGTCCTGGAAGTACTCGTAGAGGAAGGCATCGCGGCCGGGCGCACCGCGGGCGACCGGCAGCCAGGAGCGACCCTGCACGCCGGGCGGCGACTTCACGCCGGCGGCCTCGAGCAGGGACGGCAGCAGGTCGATGTTCAGGACCAGTTCGGCGCAGTGGCCGCCGACCGACAGGGCGCGCGGCCACCGTACCAGCAGCGGCACACGGATGGCGGGCTCGTAGGCGCGCCGCTTGTCCCACAGCCCGCCGTGCTCGCCGAGCAGGAACCCGTTGTCGCTGGTGTAGATCACCAGCGTGTCGTCCCGACGTCCCGACCTCTCCAGAGCGGCGTCCAGGGCGGCCACGCTCTCGTCGACGGCGGCCAGGCAGCGGTAGTAGTCCAGGACCGTATCGCGATAAGACCCGTAGAGCGCCTGCTCCGTGCCGACCGCCTTCTGCGACATGTCCTCGTCCGGAGCCCAGAAAAGATCGGGATTCTCGCCCGCGTAGAGATCGGCGTGGCGAGCGGCCGGCACGAAGGGCGCGTGCGCCGCCTTGTGGCTCAGCACCATCAGCAGGGGCTTCTCGTGGGGGCGCTCCAGGAACTCCAGGGCCCGCGCGGTCAAGGCATCGGTGATGTAACGGTCCTCGTGGACGACCTCCCCGTCGACGATGAGGTCGTTGGGCGCGTAGGAACCCTGACCGTTCAACACGGTCCAGTGATCGAACCCGGGCTGGGAGAGGGGGCGCGGGAAGGGGCCCAGGTGCCACTTGCCCCAGAATGCCGTCTCGTAGCCGGCCGCCTGCAGCAGTTCGGGGTAGGTGGGGTTGCCGGGCCTCAGCGGCCGGCCGGCGTTCGTGGCGATGCCGTGTTGGTGCGGGTAGCGCCCGGTCAGGTAGCTGGCGCGCGATGGGCTGCACAGCGACGTCGTCACGAAGGCGTTCGTGAAGCGGACGCCGCCGGCCGCGACCCGGTCCAGGGCGGGCGTCCGCACGTAGGGGTGGCCGGCGCAGCCGAGGGCGTCGTGCCGGTGGTCGTCGGCCATGATCACCAGGATATCGGGGCGGGACGGCGGGGGCACGGCGCCGGGCGCGGAGGAGCCGGCCCGCGCCGGCAGCGCGCCGGCGGCCGCCGCGGCGGCGATCAGCTTCAGGAAGTCGCGTCGGCCGGTCTCCAAGCCATCCCCCGCACTCCACCGCGTGCGGCGGCGGCGGTCAGACCCCGAGCAGCAGCAACCACAGGATGCTCGTCGGCAGCGAGAGCAGCGTGGTGCCGATGACCATGGCGCCGGCGAGCTGTTCGTCGCCCTGCATCTCCTGCGCCATGACGTAGCTTACCACGGCGGTGGGCGTGGCGGCCAGCAGGACCGGCGCCTGCAGGGCGACGCCTTCGAGCCCGAGGGCGCGCAGGCCGACGTAGACGAGCGCCGGGTAGAGGCCGAGCTTCAGGACGCACGTCGTCGCGGCGCCGGCGAACTCCCGGCGCAGGCGGTCCAGGTCCAGCCCCGCGCCGACCGAGATCAGCGCCAGCGGCAGGGCGGTGCCGCCCACGAGGTCCATGGCGCCGCCCAGCGTCGCCGGGATCGCGACGCCGATCGCCGACAGGACGATGCCGGTCGCGCTGCCCAGCGCCAGCGGGTTGACCGCGATGCGCTTCAGCATGCCGGCCAGGTCCACCCGCCGTCCCGGCCCCCCGCTGTGGTGGGGGAGGGTCAGCACCACGATCGACAGCACGTTGTAGACCACGACCATCGCGCCCACCAGCACCGAGACCTGGCCGACGGCCTCCTCGCCGAAGGCGTTCATGACCAGCGGCAGCCCCACGAAGACCATGTTGCTGCGGTGGGAGCCCTGCGCGAAGACGCCGCGCCGCGAGGCGCGGGACCGGAAGGCCAGCGCGTAGGTGACGGCCGCGACCAGCACGCTCACGGCGATGAAGACGCCCAGGACGCGCGGGTCGAGGCTGCTGCGCAGCGAGGTGCCGGCGGCGCCGCGCACCAGCAGCACCGGCGCCGCCACGTAGAAGACCAGCCGCGTCAGCACGGCGTTGCCCTCGGCGGTGACGAAGCGCAGGCGGCGCAGGGCGTAGCCCAGGCCGACGACCAGGAAGATGGGCAGGACGATGTTCAGGACGGTCATG
>JAURXS010000046.1 GCA_030654305.1 bacterium
CGGTTGGCCGTCGTCGTCGTCTCGAACTTCAGCACGAAATCGTTCCCCGCCACCACGCCGCCGTCCACGGGCACCGCCGCCGCCAGCGGCGGCGTCGGGCGCAGGTTGCGCCGCGCCAGCGAGGACGCGACCACGTGCACCTCGTACCACCCCGGCGGGATCCCCTGGAAGAGGTAGTAGCCGTCGAATTCGCTGACGGTCGTCTGGATCCGGCGCTGCTTGAGGTCGATGAGCTCGAGCCCGACGTTGCGCAGCGGCGAGCGTCCCGCCGGTGTCTGCAGGAAGACGGTGCCCTCGATGTCGCCCGAGTAGGTGACCGGGAACTCCAGCGCCAGGTGCGCTCCGGGGTGCCCGACGGCCCGCACGGCCTGCAGGGAGGGGATCAGGTAGGGATCCTGGAGCGACTCGACGTCCAGCGTGACGTCGCGGACGTCGTGGGCCGGCAGGTCCGGCAGGTAGGCCAGGCCCAGGCGGTCCGTGCTGGCGTGGCGCAGGGCGCCGCCGCCGGCGAAGCGGACGTCGGGCAGCGGTTCGTCCCGGTCGTCGTAGAGCCCGTTGGCGTTGCGGTCCAGGAACACGCGGGCCGTCGCGCCGTAGCCGCCGGTCAGGCGCGTGCGCTGCACGTGCAGGCGCATCGTCTCCGGCACCTTGGTCAGCGAGGTCGAGACGCCGACGCTGAAGAACGTCTCCTGGCCGGAAGCCCCGTGCGCGCTCAAGGCGACCTGCAGGCCGTCCAAAAGCAGCGTCAGCGAACCGCCGTAGCCGGTCGTGCCGAGGTCCTGGAGATCCCGCGTGACGTGGCCGCCCAGACGCAGGAGGCGCGAAGCCTGCCAGCCGGCGCTGGCGCCGGCCGACTCCAGGCTGAAGCCCGGCGTGATCCCCGACCGCACCTGGCCGCGCAGCAGCAGCGGCCCCCACCAGCTGCTCAGCAGGTGCTCCTGGAACAGACGGCGATCGTCGCCGTCCTGCGCGCCGCTGCGCCGGTAGTCGAGCTTGCCGGTCCAGGTGGCCCGCGACCATCCCGTGGCCAGGCGCAGCACCGCGCCGTCCTGACGCTCGATGCCGCGGTCGGCGAAGGCCGTGGACTGCAGGCGCAGGTCGTAGGAGTAGGGACGCGCGCCCAGGTGCAGTCCGCCGCCCAGGCGCACTGTGGTGTCGCGCGTGCGACGCCGCTGCGGCGTGTTGGCGTCGCTCGTGAAGTTGTGGAAGGTCGCGTGCTCGACCTGCAGCGTGCGACCGAAGAGCCCGCCCTGGACCGCCAGGCTGCGCGCGGAGCCGCCCGCGTTGTCGCTGGCCAGCAGCCCCCGCACCGCGGCGCCGCGCACGACCGCGTCGGCGATCAGGCTGCGGTAGTCGTGGTCGGCGTCCGCCAGCGGCGAGCGCGTCCAGGATCCGGTCAGGCTGAGGCTGCGGGTCACGCCGACACCCGCCTGCGCGTGGCTGGTCCAGCGGCTGCGGCCGGGGGAGTCGGCGAGCTGGTCCTCGCCCGTGATCAGGAAGCGGTCGTCCTGGACGCCGAACAGCTGGTAGCGCACCTCGCCCGGGGCGATCATCCGCTCGCCGACCGTGACGGCGCGCACCTGTTCGCGGGTCTGGCCCTGCGGCCCGTAGGCGACCGTCCGCAGCAGCGTGCGGCCGAAGTTCACCGGGACGTTCTCGAACAGGTAGCGGCCACCCTCGTCCACGACCATGAAGTCCCACAGCACGCCGTCGACGTAGAGTTCGACCTCCCAGCCGACCGGCGCCTCGCCGGGCACGTTCGTGGCGTCGAAGGCCTCGGAGCGGTGCAGCGGGAGGTTGCCGACCGACATCCCGCGACCCAGCTTGCCGCGCAGCACCAGGGGCGTGCTCGGGACATAGAGGTCGCCGAACTGGAACTCCGTGGCGCGCAGGGGGCCCAGCAGCTCCCCGTCGAGGTCGCTGCGGCCGGCGCGCGCGCGGGCCACGCCCAGGAAGCGCTCGCGGTCGACGTGGGCGACCAGGAAGCTGGTCTCCAGGCGGGCCAGGTCGCCGGAGCTCTGCAGGGAGAACACCGGCGTCATGTCGCCGCCGCGGCCGCGGTACTCGACGTTCGCGTCCAGCAGCGGCCAGGTGAACATCTGGTACTCGGCCTTCTGCACCGGGTGCACGGCGCGGGCGGCGACCTGGCTCACGAGCCGCAGGTTGCGGGCCTCCTCGCGCAGGCGGCGCTTCTGGACCGGCAGCGTCTCGCGCGAGGTGATCAGCGCCACGAGCTGCGCGGTGCGCACCTCGATGTCGCAGGGCAGCCACTCCGCCAGGCGCGCCGGCGCGACGTAGATGTCGTCGTCGCCGCGCACGGCCTCGCCCGCGGCCAGCGAGCGGGGCTGGCCGTCGCTGAAGACCTCGCCCGTGGCGAGGTCCAGGCCGAAGGTCCGCGATTCCTCGATGAGCCAGCCCGTGGCGCGGCCGCGCGCCGGCTCCACGTCGATCGCGAACTCGAGCAGGTCGCCGAGCGCGCCCAGCGGCAGCAGCACGCCGCCGGCCTCGTCCAGGTAGGCGGGCATCCCGGCGGACAGCACGGCGCCGTCGAGCCGGATCTCCAGGATCGCGAGGCGGGCCTCGTCCAGGGCCGCGGCGGGCGCCGCCGACAGGCACAGCAGGACCGCGCCGCAGAGGGCGCGGACCGAGGCCGGGCGTCGGGGGACCCGCGGGTTCATCGCGCTGCTTCGCCCCCCTCGCGGTCGCCCGTGACGAATTCGAGGTAGGTGTCGGCCACGAGGTCGCCGTGCCCAACTTCCGTCTCGGCGAAGCGCACGACCAGGCGCCCGCTCCGCGGCAGCTCATCCCGTTCCAACGTCAGCGGCAGGCGGATCACGCGTCGGGGCGTGGGCGTGTAGACCGCGAGGCCCACCATCAGGCCCACGCGGGTCGTGCTCCCGCCGATCTCCAGGTCGACCGACAGGTCGCCGTAGACCGAGCGCTCGCCCGTGCGCTCCAGGACGACCTGGAGCACCCGTTTGCCGTCGCGGTCCGGCAGGCTGTCGAGCTGCGCGGCACCGAGGGTGATCGCGGCCGTGGGGTTGTCGCGGCGGATGATCACCGGGATGCTCGTCTCGATGATCGCCTGGGCGACGATGCGGTCCTGCCGGGCGGCCAGTTCCTCGGCCTTAGGTACCGCGGGGACCGACTGGAAGACCAGGTGGGTGCGCGCCTCGCCGCTCGCCAGTTGGCCTTCGGACGGGTTGCGCAGCATGACCCGGACGGTCTGGCTGCCGTGTGGCGGCACGACGACCTCGCGGGGGGAGTAGCGGATCAGGTCGGAGGCGGGGCGCTCGCCGGGCAGCGGCGACTCGGCGTCGACGATCTGCCCCGTCTCCAGCATCCGCTTGTCCTTGAGCAGGATGCGGTAGGTCGCCGGCTGGTCGCCCTTGTTGCTGAGGTAGACGGTCGCCACGCGGGTGTGCCCGTCGAAGACCAGGCGCGTCGGCGCGATCGACAGGCTGCCGGCGGCGCTGTCCAGAACGGTTCCACCCAGGACGAAACACATCCAGGACGCCGCCACCGCGGCACGACGCCATCGCGACCAAACCATAAGTCATCCTCCCGGCAGTCAATTCCAGGGACAGCGGCTTCAGTCCGGGGAGCGGACGCGGCCCTCCCGACGGCCACAACGCAATGGGTGTGCCACGTCGGCGCCGTCTGCAGAACGGGCGCGTTCAGTTGTAGTTGACGGAGATCGTGTACGCGAGGAGGTGGTCGAGGCCGGGTTCGGCCCGCGAGGCTTGGACCGTCAGGACGGCGCCGAAGCGGATGTTGAGCTGCCCCAGGCCGTTCAGGACGGCGTTCAGCACCGGTGGCTGCCCGGCATTGGTGTTGAAGCCGGCGATCCCCAGCCCGTCGAACTCCGAACCGACGATGTCGAGGCCGAAGGCGGCGAACGGGTCCCCGGTGATCAGGAACCTGCCGCTCGACAGCACGCCCCCGGCGTGGATGCCCGCAGGGTCCGCGACGAGGTTGTCGTTGATGCCGAGCGTCAACGAACCGTTCTGGTCCAGGACCGCGCCGAAATCCATCTGCACGGTCTCGACGATGGCCAGATCGGCGCTTCCCGCCGGAGAAGCGAGCGCCAGCACCGCCAGGAACGGCAGCAGGATCCTGCGGTCGGCCTCTCGACAGTGCGTTTGCGACACCCACCCATGCACGTCGGATCGCTCCTTGCCGTTTCCGTGAATCCTCGAACCGGATCTCAAGGGACAATGGACAAGGGGCAAGGGGCGTGCCATCCGCCGAGCATGCGAAAGGGGAGGCCCGCGGGCCTCCCCTTGCCGGTCGGTCGGGGACGGTCAGTTGTAGGTGACCGTGACCGTGAAGTTCAGCGACTGGTTGGCGCCCGGGGCTGCCACGCCGCTCTGGACGGTCAGGTCGGCGCCGAGGGCCATGGCCAGGTTGCCCACGCCGTTGATCATGACGCCCGCCAGCGGGAAGGTGCCGCCGCCGACGTCGGTCGTGAAGTTCGCCAGCAGCAGACCGTTCGCGTTGGCCGGGGTGATCGCCACGTCGACGGCCTGGCTGGGCTGGCCGGTGATCGTGTAGACGCCGCTGGCCACGGTGCCGCCCTGGTGGATGTTCGCCGGGTCGGCGGCGATCACGTCGTTGGTGTCCAGGGTGATCGTGCCGTCGGCGTCGATCACGGCGCCGAAGTCCATCTCGACGGTCTCGGCGACCGACAGTGCGATGAACACGTCGACCTTCGCGTCCTGGGGCGAATCCAGGGCGAGGGCCTGACTGATGGGGAACGCGACGACCAGCGCCGCCAGGGACAGGAAGGTCAGTTTCCGCATGGTTCTTCTCCTTGAAACGTGTGGTCTCCGTACCCGGAAAACTGTCGCGACGTCGGTTGCTGCCGTGCTCCGGATGCCTTGCGCTGATGGTCTTCGGCCGTGCCGGACGCCGCTTGACAGATTTTTCGGGTGCAATTCACCGCGGCTTGGGCCAGACTCGCAGGGTCGCGGCGACCTGCCGCGCGCCGGAACCGCCCCCCTCGCGCCGGGAGCCCCGTCCGTGAACCGCTGGCCGATCTTGTTGCCGTGCTTCCTGTTGTCCGCCACGACCGCGGCCGTGGCCGGCGAATTCCCTTTCGCCGCCCGGGTGGAGGTCCTGCCGTCGGTCTCCGTCCGCGACGAAGCGGACGGACCCGTGCCGGCCTTCCGGCTCACGACACCGCAAGATCAATGCCTGAACGTCGCCTGGCGACGGGCCGGCGGCGGGTCCGTGGCGCCGATCGCCGCGGTCTTGCGGACCGATGGGGAGCCCACGCACCTGGTGGAGCCACCGGCCGGCGACGGAACCTGGATCCTGGTCGTGACCCTGGAGTAGATCGCCGACTGACGGAGACGGGACGCCGACCGCGAGAAGGAGTCCGCGATGCGCCTGATCGTCCTGTTCGAGGACCACACCCTGCAAGGATTCCGGCCGGTGGGCTGGAGCGTGCCCGTGTACGAGATCCC
>JAURXS010000047.1 GCA_030654305.1 bacterium
GGGCAGCCATCCCAATCCCTTCAACCCGCTGACGACGGTGACCTTCGCCCTGGAAGCGCCGGTCCGGGCGCGGCTGACGGTCCACGATCTGGCCGGGGCGCTGGTTGCGGTGCTGGCCGAGGGCGAATTGGCGGCCGGCGAGCATGCCGTGCCCTGGAACGGCCGGCGCGCCGACGGGAGCGCTTCGCCTTCGGGGGTGTACGTGGCGTGCCTGCAGACACCCGGAGCCCGAGCGACCACAAAGATGCACCTCGTGCGATGAGGCCACGGACGCCGAACTCGGCGGGATCCGCGCGACAGTTCACGGATCCCGTCGGGCTGCCTGGACACACATCGTCTTGAATCAACCAATTCAGTCTCAATATTGATACTTGAAGTTTCAACAAACAATATTTAGATAAAACAAGAATTTTCTGGACAGCGCCCAACTCGCCTCCTAGATCTGGGGTTGAGATCGTGAGAGTGATTCTCATGATCTTCTCGATCAGACCAGCCGGAGGTTTCCGATGCCGTCCACGAAGATCCTGGCCGCCGCCCTTTGCGTCGGCCTCGTCGCCACCGCCGCGTTCCCTGCCTCCTCCAGCGACCGCCGTTCCGCCCTGGCCGGCGGGATCGACGACAAGCCGTACCTGTCGCGCGGCGGCGTCGACATCATGCTCGGCGGCTACATGGACCACGAGTTCGAATGGGTCGAGGACGGCGGCAGCACCTTCGACCAGCACCGCTTCGTGCCCTTCATCACCGCGCGGGTATCCGAGCGCGTGACCGTGTCGAGCGAGATCGAGTTCGAGCACGGCGGCTTCGTCGGCGGCGACGGCGAGGGCGAGATCAAGCTGGAGTACGCGGTCATGGACTACCGCCTCCGCGAGGGCCTGCAGTTCCGCGGCGGCCTGATCCTGTCGCCCCTGGGCGCCTTCAACCTGCGCCACGACACGCCGCTGAACGACCTGACTGAGCGCCCGCTGGTGGACCGGCAGCTCGTCCCCTCGACGCTGAGCGAGTCGGGCATGGGCGTCTTCGGCACGCTCTACCCGAACGAGGACCTCGTCCTGGGCTACGAGGCCTACCTGGTCAACGGCTTCGACGAGGGCGTCCTGTCCGGCGACGACGGCGCCAAGAAACTGCGCATCCGCTCCGGGCACGGCAGCCAGGAGCAGGACAACAACCGGAACAAGGCGCTCGTCGCCCGCCTGGGCGCCAGCCCGCGCCCGGGCCTGGAACTCGGCGCCTCGGTGCACACCGGCAAGTACGACGACGCCGGCGGGAAGCGCCTGACGATCGCCGCGCTCGACGGCCGGGCGGTCTTCGGCGCGCTGGAACTGGCGGGCGAGCTGGCCGTCGCCGCGGCGGACGTCGATCGCGTCGCCGAACCGGGTCTCGCCGAGAGCCAGCGCGGCGCCTACGGCCAGGTCGGCTGGCACGTGCTGCACGACCGGCTGCTGCCGGGTTCGGTCGTCACCCTGGTCGCCCGCGCCGACGCGATGGATTACGACACCGACGTCGACGGCGACCAGGCCTCGGCGCTGACCCTGGGCGTCAACTTCCGCCCGACCGAGGAGTCGGTCTTCAAACTGGACTACGCCTGGTCCCGCACGACCGCCCGCGGCGCCGGCGAGGGCGAGGACGCGCCCGGGCGCCTGTTCTTCTCCGTGGCCACGTACTTCTAGGGGAGGCCGCGCATGCGCACGCTCTGCACCTGCCTGCTGATCGCCGCAACCGTCTCCCCGGCGACGGCGGCGCCCGCATCGCGGCCGCCTGCCGAGCACCACGCCTACCAGACGCTCGACGAGGCCCTGCGCGAGGTATTCGCCGGCGCCGACTCGACCTGGACCGAGAGCTGGACGCCGGACGACGCCGCCCGCGCCGCCTTGGCCGCGCAGCTCGGCGCGCCCCAACCCGCGGGCGAGATCGTCTTCCACCGCGCCCGCGACGGCGGGCGCGACCTGGGCTGGGCCGTGGCGACCGACGAGATCGGGCTGCACGAGCCGATCACGATCCTGGTCTCGGTCGACGCCGCGCGCGAAGTCGGTCCCGTGCGCGTGCTCGTCTTCCGCGAGTCGCGCGGCGGCGAGGTGCGCCGCAAGCGCTTCCTCGAACAGTTCCTGGGCAAGACGCGCGCCGACCCGCTGCGCATCACGCGCGACATCGACGCCGTCACCGGCGCGACCTACTCCTCGCGCGCAGTGACGGCGGGGGTCAAGCGCGTGCTGGCCCTGGTGGATGCGCGCTACCCCCTCGAACGGAGCGCCCCGTGAGGATGCCGGCTCGACACCTGCACCGCTGGCTGGGAGGGGTGCTGTTGCTGCCCCTGCTGGCGGTCACCGCGAGCGGCCTGCTGCTGGGCAACCCGTACTGGCTGGACCGCGACCGCGATCCCGTGCTGCGGGTCGTCGCCGACCCCGTGCGACCGGGCGTGCTCTGGCAGGGGCGCGCTTCGGGGCTGTGGCGCTCGACGGACGCGGGCGTCGCGTGGCGCGACGTGCCGATGCTCTCGCCGCCGTTGGCGGTCGCCGGGATCGCCGTGGCGGGCGACACGATCTGGGCCGTGGGAGCCGCCGGCGACCTGGTGGTCTCGCGCGACGGCGGCACGGTCTGGGAATCCCTGCCGGGCGTGCCCCTGGACGGCGCGCGCGTGCGGGACCTCGGCGCCGGCCACGGCGGCGCGCTCTACGCGTGGACGACGCGGGGCCTCTTCGCCGGCGCGGACGGCGGCCGCGCTTGGACCGCGCGGGGCGACGCGCCGGCGGTCGCTCCGTCCGACCGCCTGCGCGCGCTGCACACCGGCCGGTGGCTGGGACCGCGCGGCAAGCTCTTCAACGATGTCGCCGCCGCCGCGACGATCCTGCTGGCGGTCACGGGGCTGCTGGCCTGGAGACGGCGCAACGAGCGCCGAGGCCGATCTTGTGCCGGCATCCCGGTCGGGGATACACTGCGCCGGTGACCACCGACCCCGAAGACAGGAGTTGCGTCATGCGCCGGATCCACCGTCTCGCGATCCTGCCCGTCTGGGCCGTCCTCGCCACCGCGGCCTGCGCGCCGGCCTTCGGCCCCTGCACGTCGCGGACCGTCGTCGCGGCCCCCGAACGCGGCCCCCTGCACCTGCTCGCCATCTACGGCGGCGTCGACCAGTACTACCTCGCCGACTACGAGCCCGGCTCCCCCACCGCGACCCTGCACGCGCCCGACGGCCCGCAGGAACTGACGCAGCAGCTCGCCGCCTCCGGCATCAAGTACGCCGGCGGCCGCTACCTGCTGTGGACCAAGGGGCGGGACATCATGCTGGAAGTGGACGGGCAGCGCGTCGAGGGCTGCGAGGTGTCGGGCGGGCAGGAGATCATGGACCGGTGCTGGGCGGAGGGCTTCCACTTCCGAGCCTCGGGCAACGAGCCGGGCTGGCACCTGGAGACCGGTCCCGGCGGCACCCGCGTGACGGCCGACTACGGCGAGCTGGTGCTGCACTTTCCGGGGATCCCCGTCGAGAGCCTGCGCGGCGGCGCGCCGATCCTGCGCGAGGCCGACGGCCACGTCCTGCGCCTGCGCACCGCGGCCTCGCCTTGCTTCAACGACATGAGCGGCGAACCGTATCCCCTGAGCGTCGAGATGGAACTGGACGGCCGGTCGCTGAGCGGCTGCGGCGTGATCCTCCACTGACGACGCTCAGCGCACCCGCTCCCCGCCCACGAACAGCGCCGACGGCTTCGCCGACAGCCACCGCACCGGGTCGCCCCCGCGCGGGTCGCGGTCCAGCACCGTGCAGTCGAAGAGCAGCCCCGGGCGCAACACGCCCAGGTCGCCCTCTCTCCCCACCGCGAACGCCGCCTCGGCCGTGAAGCCGCGCAGCGCCTCGTCCAGCGTCAGGATCTGCTCGGGATGCCAGCCGCCGGCGGGATCCCCGTCGGGCTCCTGACGCGTGATCGCCGCGTAGACGCCGGGCAGCGGGTTCCAGTCCTCCACCGGCGCGTCCGACCCCAGCGGCAGCCGCACGCCGTGGTCCAGGAAGGTGCGCCAGGCGTAGGCGC
>JAURXS010000048.1 GCA_030654305.1 bacterium
GGCTGACGCGGCTGGGCGTCGACCGGCTCGGCCTGGAGCCGCTGGACCGGCGCTACCTGCGGCTGATCGTCGAGCACTTCGCCGGCGGGCCCGTCGGCCTGCAGAACCTCGCGGTGTCGTTGGGCGAGGAGCAGGACACGCTCGAGGACGTCGTGGAACCCTTCCTGATCCAGACGGGCCTGCTCAAGCGCACCCCGCGCGGGCGCGAGACGACGGAACGGGCCTGCGCCCACCTTGGGCTCGCCCCGCCCCGCCGCAGCCAGGACGGCCAGGGTGACCTGCTCTGAGCCGCCGGCCGACGCGCCCGCCTTCCACTACGAACTGCCCCCGCGACTCGTCGCCCAGTCGCCAGCCCCGCAGCGCACCGGATCGCGCCTGATGCTGGTCGGGCGCGACGGGGCCGTGCGCGGCGAGAGCCGCTTCGCGGACCTGCCGGCGCTGCTGCGCGCGGGCGACCTGCTGGTGGTCAACGACTCGCGGGTCCTGCCGGCGCGGCTGCGGCTGCGCCGGGCCAGCGGCGGTCGCGTCGAGCTGCTGCTGGAACGGCCCCTGCACGACGAAGAATCCGACGCCGGGGCATGCGTCGCCGGGCGACCTGCCGACGGTTGCTGGCTGGCGCTGGCCCAGCCGATGCGCCGCCTGAAGGACGGCGAGCGGCTGCATCTCGAGGGCGGCGGCGGGACGTCCGAACCGGACGGGACGATCGAGATCGTGGGGCGCACCGAGGGCGGCGGGCTCGTCGTGCGCGCCTGCGGGTGCGACCTCGCGGACCTCGCGCAGCGGCGTGGCGAGACGCCCCTGCCTCCCTACATCCGGCGCGGCCCCGGCACCGCGCCCGCGCTGGCGGCGCTCGACCGCGAGCGCTACCAGACGGTGTACGCGCACGAGCGGGGCTCGGTCGCGGCTCCGACCGCCGGCCTGCACTTCGACACGGAGCTGACGGCGCGGTTGCGGGAGGCCGGCGTCGGCTGGGCGACCGTCACCCTGCACGTCGGTTCCGGCACGTTCCGGGCGCCGGACGCCGGTGATCTGGCGCGGCGCCGCCTGCACGCCGAGCGCTTCACGCTGCCGGCCGCGACGGACGCCGCCGTGCGGCGCTGCCGGCGAGAGGGCGGACGCGTCGTTGCGGTCGGCACCACGACGCTGCGGGTCCTCGAGACGGCCCGCCGCCTGGACCTGGACCGCGACGGGCCGGACCGGCGCCGCTGGGGTCCGGGGACGCCGGACGCGCCGGCGGAGTTCGCGGGCGAGGCCGTGCGCGAGCCCGGCGACGCCATCGCCGCCGGAGGCTGGCGCGTGTCCGGGCTGACGCGGCTGTTCGTGGCCCCGCCGGATGCCGTCACGGCGGCCGACGGCCTGATCACCAATTTCCACCTGCCGGGCTCGTCGCTGCTGATGCTGCTGGCGGCCTTCCTCGGCGGGACGGACCGCTGGCGGCCGGCCTACGCGCGGGCGGTGGACGGCGACTGGCGTTTCTACAGCTACGGCGACGCGATGCTCGTCCTGCCGGACGCGGCCGCGATGCCGCAGGACGGACGATGAACGGGGACGGACGATGAACCAGAATTCCCCGCCGGCGCTCGACCGGCCCTTCAGCTTCGAGGTGACGGCCCGCGACGGCGCGGCGCGCCGCGGCCGGCTGCGCACGCCCCACGGCGAGGTCGAGACGCCCGTGTTCATGCCCGTCGGCACGCATGGCTCGATCAAGGCCATGACCTTCGAGCAGGTGGCCGCGTCGGGCTCCCGACTGATCCTCGGCAACACCTACCACCTGTACCTGCGCCCCGGCCACCGGCTGATCGAGGCGCTCGGCGGGCTGCACCGCTTCGAGGGCTGGGACGGGGCGATGCTCACCGACAGCGCCGGCTTCCAGGTCTTCTCGCTGTCCGCGCTGAACAAGGTCGACGAGGACGGCGTGGCCTTCCGTTCGCACCTGGACGGCAGCAGCCACCGCTTCACGCCCGAGCTGTCGATGGAGATCCAGCTGGCGCTGGGCGCGGACATCGTCATGGCCTTCGACCACTGCCTGCCCCACGGCGCCGACGCGGCCGCCGTCGCGGCGGCCGTGGACCGCACCGACCGCTGGCTGCGCCGCTGCCGCGATGCCTTCGGCCCCGGCGGGCGCCGCCACAAGGACGGGTACGAACGCGTGCTGTTCGGCATCGTGCAGGGCGGGTTCGACCCGGTGCAGCGGCGGCGCTCGGCCGAGCTGGTCGCCGCCCTCGACCTGCCCGGCACGGCCATCGGCGGCGTCTCGGTCGGCGAGCCCGTGCCCCTGATGCGGGAGATGACCGCGACGACGGCGGCGCTGCTGCCGCCGGACCGGCCGCGCTACCTGATGGGGGTTGGCTTCCCCGACGACATCGTCCACGGCGTGCTCGCCGGTGTGGACATGTTCGACTGCGTGCTGCCGACGCGCATGGGCCGCACCGGCACCGTGCTGACGCACGACGGCCGGCTGGTGGTCAAGAACGGCGCCTACGCCCGCGACGAGCGGCCGCTCGACCCCGACTGCGGCTGCCCGGTCTGCGCGCGCCACAGCCGCGCCTACGTGCGGCACCTGCTGTCCTGCGGCGAGATCCTCGGCCTGACGCTGGCCACCACCCACAACGTCTGGTTCTACCAGGCGCTGATGCGCGGCCTGCGCGAGGCCATCGCGGCGGGACGCCTGCAGGCCTTCGCCGCGGCCTTCCTCGCGCGCTGGGAGGAGGGCGAGCGCCGGCGCCTGGCCGGCGACGTCGACCGCCCCTGAACGGATCCGCATTGCCCAGTCCGCGACTCCGGGTTTGCCCGCGGCCCCCCGCTGTGCCATCTTGGAGCGGCGCCGAGCACGAACGACGACAAGGAGACGACATGTCGCTGGTCAACTTCCTCGCCATGAGCCCCGCGCCCCAGCAGGGGCAGGCCGCGCCCGGGCAGGGCGCCATCCTCATGAACTTCGTCTTCATCGGCATGATGGTGCTGGTGTTCTACCTGCTGATCTGGCGCCCGAACGCCCAGCGGCAGAAGAAGCACCGCCTGATGCTCGAGAGCCTCAAGAAGGGCGACCAGATCGTCACCACCGGCGGCCTGTTCGCGACCGTGCAGAGCGTCAAGGACGACCGCCTGGTCTGCACCATCGGCGACGGCGTCAAGGTGGAGATCGCCCGCAGCGCGGTCGCCACGGTCCTGCCGGCCTGACGGTGACCGCCGCCGCGCCGCGTCGCCTGGTGCTGTACGGCGACCGGCGCCTGCGCCTGGTCTGCCGCAGCCCGGAGCCCGGCGAACCGGGGCTGGACGAGCTCGTCCGGGACATGCTCGCGCTCATGCGGCACCACCGCGGCGTCGGGCTGGCCGCGCCCCAGCTGGGGGACGACCGGCGCGTGATCGTGGTGCAGCCGGACCTCGCGGGGAAGCGGCCGCCGCTGGTGATGCTCGACCCCGTGCTGGAGGAGACGAGCGGCCCGTCGACCGTGTTCGAGGAGGGGTGCCTGTCCTTCCCCGGCATCTACCGGCGGATCGCGCGGCCGCGCGCCGCGGTGGTGCGCTACCGCGATCCCGACGGCGCGGCCAGCCTGCTGCGCGACGACGGCCTGGCCGCGCGCATCGCCTTGCACGAACTGGATCATCTGGACGGGATCCTGATGGTGGACCACCTCGGTCCCTGGCGGCGTTTCGGCGTGGAACTGCGGCTGGGTCTGCGGCGACTGCGCCCCACGGGAGGTCGCGCGTGAGGATCGTGTTCATGGGCTCGCCGGACTTCGCGGTGCCGACGCTCGACGCCCTGGTCGAGAGCCGCGCCGAGATCCCCCTGGTCGTCACCCAGCCCGACCGCCGCGCCGGGCGCGGCCGCCAGCTCGAGGCGACCGCGGTCAAGGACGCCGCCCGCGGGCACGGGCTGCCCGTCGTCGAGTGGGGCCCGGGCGACGCCGCCCGCGTCACACAGCTGGTGGCGGACGCGGCGCCCGACGCCGTGGTGGTGACCGCGTTCGGCCACATCCTGCGTCAGTCCCTGCTCGACCTGCCCCGACTCGGCTGCATCAACCTGCACGCCTCGCTGCTGCCGCGCTGGCGCGGCGTCGCGCCCGTCCACTACGCGATCCTGCACGGCGACGCCTGGAGCGGCGTCAGCATCATGCGCATGGACGCGGGCGTGGACACCGGGCCGGTCCTGGCCCAGCACGCGGTGGCCATCGACCCCGAGGAGACCGCCGGCGACCTGCTGGTCCGCCTGGCCGGCCTAGGCGCCGACCTGATGGTCCGCACCCTGCGCGGCCTCGAGCCGGGCGGCGCGCCGCTGACGCCGCAGAACGAGACGGGCGCCGTCTACGCCCCGAAGCTCAACCGCTCGCTGTCGCCCCTGCGCTGGGAGCGCTCCGCGGTGAAGGTCCACAACCAGGTGCGGGGCCTGCAGCCGTGGCCCGGCGCCACGACCTTCCTCGCCGACCACCAGATCAAGATCACCGAGGCCCGGCCCTGGTCCTTCCACACCTCCGGCGCCGAGCCGGGCACCGTGCTCGCGGTGGTGGACGAGGGCCTGTGCGTGGCCTGCGGCGAGGGCGTCCTGCTGGTGACGGGCCTGCAGAATCCCGGCAAGAAGCCGATGACCGCCGCGGAATTCCTGCGCGGCTGCCCGATCCCCGCCGGCACCCGATTGCGCTCATGAGCCTCGACCCCGTGCGCCGCCTCGCCTGGGACGTGCTGCAGCGCGCCGAGCGCGACGAGAACCTCGACGCGGCCCTCGACGACGCCCTGGCCCGCCTGCCGGACGAGCGCGACCGCCGTTTCCTCGCGGAACTCGTGAAGGGCGCGCTGCGCTGGCGCGGCCGCTACGACCACCTCGTGCGGCGGTTCTCGCGCCACGACGCTGCGACGCCGCCGCAGATCGCCGACGTGCTGCGCCTGGGCCTGCACCAGCTGCTGGGCATGGACCGCGTGCCGGACCACGCGGCGATCCACCAGAGCGTGGCCCTGGCGCGCGAGGTCGCGGGTCCCTGGCCCGCCCCCTTCGTCAACGGGCTGCTGCAGTCGGTGCGGCGGACGATCGACGGGGCGCCGCAGCGCGAGGAGGCCCTGCACGCGCTGTTCCCCGACCCCGCCCGCGACCCCGACGGCTGGCTGTCGACCTGGTGGAGCCACCCGCGCTGGCTGGTCGCGCGGTGGCGCGCGCGCTACGGGCTCGCGGCGACCGCCGAACTCTGCCGCTGCAACAACCTGTCCCCGCCGCTGGCCGTGCACGTGCTGGCGCCCGCCGATCCCGCGGCCGTCGCCGCGGCCCTGGCCGCCGCCGGCCGCTCCGCCCGCCCCGGGGAGCTGAGCCCGCGCGCCCTGCTGCTCGCGAGCGAGGAGCGCGCCGATCTGGCGGCACTGCTGCGGACCCGACCGGAACTGATCGTCCAGGACGAGGCGGTCCAGGCGGCG
>JAURXS010000049.1 GCA_030654305.1 bacterium
TGGTCGCGGCCCTCGAGGACGTGATGTCCCACCCGACCGCGTCGCCGGAGGTGCTGGGCTGGCTGTGGCGCACCAGGTTTGCCGAGACCAAGACCGGCCAGGCGCTGGCCGCCATGACGGACCTGGGCGTGGGCCGCTTGATGAACGCCCTGCTGGACCTGATGGACGCGACCGGCCGCATGACCGCGCTGTCGGACGACAAGCGCCTGCGCCGCGTGCTGGAGCAGGGTCAGGAGGGGCTCGAGCTGCACGACGGCGAGCCGATCCGGATCTACCTGTCGGAAACCGGCCCCGAGGAGGCGCGCGCGCTGAAGGAGCGCATCGAACGCAACGGCGGCATCCGCGCCAGCACCCGCACCAGCCTGCTCGGCTGGCTGCGCACCGCCCACCCCGAGGTCTTCGCCGAGATGTCGCGGCCCTGGGAGGAGGACGTCTACTACACGACGATGTCCGGCCTGCAGCACCGCCAGGCGGCGCTGGACGAGCTGGTCCAGGTCGACCTGCCGGCCGTCGCCCGCCAGATCGGCGAGGCCGCGAGCCACGGCGACCTGAGCGAGAACGCGGAGTACACCGCGGCCCTGGAGAAGCGCGACCAGATCACCAGCCGCGCCACGCGCCTGGAGAACGAGCTGGCCCGCGCCAAGATCATCACCGACGAGATGGTGCGCTCGGCCTTCGTGAACGTCGGCACCCGCGTGCGCGTGCGCGACCTGCTGACCGGCGCCGAGGAGACCTACAGCTTCCTGGGCGTGTGGGACTCCCTGCCCGAGTCGGGCATCCTGTCCTACCGCGCGCCGCTGGCGATGGCCTTCATGGGCGCCCGGCCCGGCGACCAGGTGGAGTACGGCGAGGAGAGCGAGCGCCGGCACTGGGAGGTGCTGGAGGTCGGGCCCGCCCTCTAGGGCGGCGGCGTGGCAGGTTCCGGCTTCGCCGGGTATCCTGTGTGTCTCGCAGACGGTCCCGAAGTCCCCGGAGGTCCCGCTCTTGAAAGCGCTGCTGCTCGTCCTGCTCGCCCTGGCGGCCGCCGTCGGCCTGGCCACCGTGCTGCTCCTGAGGTCCGCCACGGCGGCCGGCGTCCAGCAGGCCGGGGCCGCCGTCGACGGGGGCTCGTTCTACGACCTGAAGACCCGCACCCTGGCGGGCGAACCCGCCTCCCTGGACGTCTACAAGGGGAAGGTGGTGCTGGTGGTCAACACGGCCAGCAAGTGCGGCCTCACCCCCCAGTACGAGGGCCTCGAGAAGCTGCATCGCGAGTTGGGCGGGGCTGGCTTCGCCGTGCTCGGCTTCCCGAGCAACGACTTCATGGGCCAGGAGCCGGGCACCCCCGCGGAGATCCGCGCCTTCTGCGACGCGAAGTACCAGGTGACCTTCCCGCTCTTCGAGAAGGTGGCGGTCAAGGGCGACGCCAAGTGCGACCTCTACCGCTTCCTGACCGCGGGCGGCCTCGAGGAGCCGACCTGGAACTTCACCAAGTACCTGATCGGCCGCGACGGCCGCGTCATCGCCCGCTTCGGCCCCCGCACCGCTCCCGATGACCCAGAGCTCCGCGCTGCTATCGACGCGGCCCTGTCTTCTCAATAGTTCTGGCTGCCCCATTGTCCCTACCCATGCAGTGTTGCGACTCGGATCCACACATCCTGTGGTGACAGGGGTGTCCTGCAGGCCCTGGAGCCAGGATGGCGGAAGGGCCGGAAGGCCAAGCAAGTCGGGCACAGGATGTGCCCGACGAGCGTCCCCTGTCACGTCAGGATCTGCGGATCAGAGTCGAAGAGCGGCGTCGATGGCGGCGCGGAGCTCGGGGGCGTCGGGAGCGGTGCGGGGGCCGAAGCGGGCGATGACGCGGCCGTCGCGGCCGA
>JAURXS010000050.1 GCA_030654305.1 bacterium
GGCCGCACCAGGGGATCGGGATGATCCGGTCGTCGTGGCACAGCGTGAGCAGGCCGTTGCTGGGCAGGGCGTCGCCGCGGCCGTCCGCAATCAGCAGCAGGTGACGGCCCTCGAATCGCACGGCGAGCAGTTCGCCGCGCCGGACCACCATCGCGGTCTCGCCGCGGCCGACCGTCAGTTCGAGACCGTGGGCGGCCGCGAAGCCGAGGTCGAACGGGCCCTCGACGGCGCCGCCGTCGGGGCGCGACGACCAGGCGCACGGCCGCTCGCGGGCCTCGCCGCTCTCCCAGGGTGCGCGGTGGTCGAGCGGGTGTCCGTCGCGGCGCGCCACGTCGATCAGTCCTTGCGCCGGCCGGTGAAGGGGTTCAAGCCGATCTCCGATTCCCAGCCCAGGCCGAGCCGCCGGTTGCGCTCCTCGGAGGCCTCGGCGAAGGCTTCCAGGATCCCGCCCAGCCGCTGCGCCTCCTGCACGAACTCCTCGCCGGCGATGGTCGGGCGCAGCAGCTCGTGCACGCCCCGCCAGGCCTGCTCGATCAGCAGCACCAGCCGGGCGTCGATCTCGCCCAGCTCGGCGACGGTGCGCGGCAGCGGGCGGGACAGGCGGATCGCGCCGCGGCGGTTCAGGTGCGTGACGAGCACGCCGAGGTCCTCGGTCGTCTCCTCGATGATCTCCTGCTGCTGCGGCCCGAAGGCGCGGCCGCGCATCTCCACCGCCACGAGCATGCGGCCGGCCAGGACCTGCAGCAGCTGCGCCAGGCAGAGCCGGAAGTCGCGCTCGCCGACCATCGCGGCCTGTGGCCGCACGTAGGTCTCGTAACGGGGCAGGGCGAACAGGAGCTTCGCCATCTGGGGCGGGTTGGCGGTCGCGGCACGGGCCATGGCTCGGCTCCGGGGTTGGGGCGCGCGGGGACGGCGGTGCATCGCACCTGTCATCGGCCGCCGCGGGCGCGACTTGATCGAGGGCCGGGGAGATTCAGAGGGGGATCAGAAGGCGACGACGGGATTGCTCAGCAGGCCCACGCCTTCGATCGCGACGTCGTAGACGTCGCCGGGGCGCAGGAAGCGGGGGGGATCGCGGTAGGCGCCCACGCCGCCGGGGGTGCCGGTGGTGATGATGTCGCCCGGCAGCAGCGTCATGTGGAGGCTGGCGAAGCGGATCAGCTCGTCGATGGGGAAGATGAGCTGCTCGGTGTTGCTGTGCTGGACGACCTCGCCGTTCAACGTGCCGGTGATGTCGAGGCCGTGCGCGAGGGGGGGCAGCTCGTCGGGGGTGACCAGCCAGGGGCCGCACGGGCCGCCGGTGTCGAGGCTCTTGCCGCGGAAGAACTGCTTGTCGGCCTGCTGGGCTTCGCGGTCCGAGACGTCGTTGAAGCACATGTAGCCCGCGATGTGGGACGGCGCGTCCGCGCGGGAGATGCCGCGGCCCTGGCGCCCGATCACCACCGCGAGTTCGGCCTCGGCGTCGACCTGGGTCAGGTCGGGGTCCAGCAGGATCGGCCCGCGGTCGGCCTGCAGGCAGGTCGTGGCCTTGCTGAACAGCATCGGGCGCGGCGGCGGCGCCTTGCGCTGCTCCTCGGCGTGGTCGCGGTAGTTCATGCCCACGGCGATGATCTTCGACGGCGAGGGGACCGGCGGCAGCAGGGGGTACTTCGAACGGGAGAACAGGGGCACGCCGTCGATGACGTCGCTGGGGTTGTGCCAGCGGTCGGCGAGCGCGCGCACCTCGGACATGCGCGCGAACAGCGCGTTCCAGGAGCGGGGCAGGGAGCGGTCCGCGGCCATCAGGTCGAGGCAGACCTTGTCGGTCAGGGCCACGCCCGGGCGCGGGCCGTCGGGGTGCTTGAAGGTGATCAGTCGCATGGTGGGGGTATTATACGAGACGGCCGGGACGATGTCCCGGCCAATCTCGCGCGCCGACGTCCCTGTCGAGCCGCGGTCACTTCACTTCGATCCGCCGGGCCAGGGCCTGGGCGTGCTTGGGCAGCGTGATCGAGAGCACGCCGTTCTCGAGCTCGGCCCGGACGTGCTCGGGATCGATCTGGCGCACCAGGTCGAAGGAGCGCCGGTAGCTGATGGCGCCGGTCTGCTCGCGCCGCACGGTGCGGTAGCCCTCCTCGTCCTTCAGCTCGCGCCGGGCCTTGACCGTCAGCGAGTCGTTCTCGATCTCGATCTCGAGGTCCTGGCGGTTGACCCCGGGCAGGTCCATGCGGATGATGTAGTCCTTGTCGCCCTCGTACACCTCGGTGCGCGGGGCGGTCCACAGCTCGGGATCGGAGCCGGAGCAGGCGCCCGCGGGCGCGAAGAAGGTGTCCAGCAGCGTCGCGAGGTTCATGGGCATCAGGTTGGCGGTCATGACGTTCCTCCAAGGTTGGGTCGGTCCTATCGGTGGCCGCATCGGCGGCGCTTCACGCAGTGTCGGGCCCCCTAATTCAAGGGCCGTGCCCGAGCGGTCGGCATCGGGAATCGTGTCGGCAATGCCTTGACAACATTCACGATAGATGATTTGATCTGCGCCGGGCACGCTCGGCGGATCTCCGCGAAGATTCCCGGATCATGACGAAACGGCAGGCCAGTGCGACGGTTTGGCTGGGGTGGCATGACACATTGGCATCGACGTCGGGCCTTCCCGGGACTGGCCGCCTTGTCGAGCGGTCTCTTGGCTTGCAGCGTGCTGCTGCTTGGCTTCGCCGTCGGCGCCGACGCCGGCGCCGCGGACCAGCCGGCCCCCCTGCGCGTCGGCGAGATCCGCCTGAACGTGTCGGACATCTTCTCGCCGGAGGAACTCGCCGGCTCCCGCGGCCTCATGCGCACGACGCGCCGCCTGGTCAACACCGTCCACCTCGGGACCCGCGAAGCCGTCCTGCGGCGCGAACTGCTGTTCGCCGCGGGAGAGCCGCTCGACGAGCGACGGCTGCGCGAGACCGAGCGCAACCTGCGCGCGCTGGGTTTCCTGACCCACGTCGCGGTGGTGCCCGTCGACACGCTGCCCGACGGCCTGGTCGTGCTGGAGGTGCGCGCCCAGGAGACCTGGTCGCTGACCACGGCCGCCAGTTACGCCCACTCCCCGGTGAAGGACCGCTGGTCGGCCGAGCTGTCGGACCAGAATTTCCTGGGCTACGGCGTCGAACTGATCGCGTCGCTCGGCGAGGACGAGGACCGCTCCTTCCGCCGGCTGAGCTACCAGAACCGGCGGGTGTTCGGTTCGCCCTACCAGTGCCGGTTCGACTACACCGATCTGAGCGACGGCCGCACCCGCAACGTCGTGTTCGCCCGCCCCTACCTGGCCGAGGAATCATCGTGGGGCCTGCAGGCCGGCGCCTGGGACCGCACCTTCACGCCGCGCTTCTACCTGTCGCCCGCCGGGGCGGCCGGCGACGGCGGCGAGGGCAGCCTCTACGCGAGCCTGCCCCTGCACGAACGCGGGCTCCAGATCTGGGCCAGCCGGCGCGTCCACCGCGGTCCCGGACGGATCTGGCGGCTGGGACTCGGCCTGTGGTCCGACGACAACCGTTACACGGTGCCGGACGCGGTCGCGCTGTCAGACGACCGGGTGATCGACGGGACGGTCCTGCGCGCGGCGGCCGGCCCCGCGCTGACGCGCATCAGCGGTCGTCGCGTCCAGCCGCTGCTGGTCGTGGAATCGCTGGGACGGCGCTGGGCCACCGAGCGCTACGTGATGAGTTACGGCGCGCAGGAGGACCTGAACCTCGACCCGCTGCTGCGCCTGACGGCGGGCCCGGTGCTGGCCGCCCTCGGCAGCGACCACGAGCGTTTCCAGGCCGAGTGGAGGGTCGTCGACTGGTCGCGCTGCGGCCCCGGCCTGCTGCTGCTGCGGCACGAGGCGAAGGCCAGCCTCGGCAGCCGCGGCAACCGCTCGCTGGGGGCCGCCCTGGAGGCGGGCTGGATCGCGCACGCGGGCGAGAAGGACCTCTCGCGCGCCTGGCTCGAGGGCGCCATCGGTTCGAACCTGCCGGGTCCCGACGCCTTCGCGCTGGGATTGACACGCGGGCTGCGCACGCTGGACTATGACGGCATGGTCGGCGACCGGCTCGTGCGCTGGAACCTGGAGCAGACCCGGCTGTTGCCGGGCGAACTGCTGGGCCTCTACAAGCTCGGCGTCGCGGTCTTCCAGTCCGGCGGCGCCGCCTGGTGGCACGACGAGGCGCGGGGGCTCTCGCGCGCCCGCCACGAGACCGGCGTGGGCCTGCGCTTCGGGCCGACGCGCTCGGCGCGGGCCGACGTGGCCCGCCTCGACCTCACCTGGCCCTGGTCGGGGGGCGGCCCCCAGGTGACGGCCGTCACCAGCGGCTACTTCTAGACGACGGTTGAACGGAGCCCGATGCGCGCGTCCCGCTACGTGGCCAAGAACGCCTTCCTGATGACCGTCGGCCTGTTCGCCGGCCGCATCCTGGCGTTCCTGATCTTCCGGCGCATGACCGGCACGGTCGGCGTCGAGGGCATGGGCGTCTGGGGCCTGTCGGTCGACCTCACCTCGATCATCCTGACCGTCTCGACCTTCGGCCTCACCACGCTCATCACGCGCGAGATCATCAAGGACCACGCCGACACCTGGCCCATCTTCTGGGCCGCCTTCCGCATCCGGCTGCTGCTGGGCTTCGCCACCTACGCGCTGCTGGCGGCCTACGTCTTCGCCACCGGCTACGACGGCGTGACGCGGGCGGCGGTCATGCTGATGGCCGTGGGCGTGCTGCTGGAGTCGACCGGCCTGGCCTGCGACTCCGTGCTGCAGGCCCACGAGAAGGTCGAGCACTCGACCTGGAGCCAGCTCGTCTCGGCGGCGGTCTACTTCGGCCTGGCGTGGTGGTGGCTCGACGCGGGCTTCGGCGTCATGGGGGTCGTCTGGGCCAACGTCGTCAGCCGCGCCGCGCGCCTGGTGATCGTGCTGCCCCTGATGGTCCGGGTCGCCGGCTCGTGGCGCGGCGCGGCCTCGGCGCGCCAAGTCGGCCTGCGCTGGATGCTGCGCCTGGGCCTGCCGCTGTTCATGTCCACGACCTTCGGCATCATCTCCTACAAGATCGACACCGTGATCATCATGGAGATGCTGGGCAAGCTCGCCGCCGGCGTCTACACGATCGGCCACCGGCCGCTGGACCTGCTGCTGATCGTGCCCTACCTCTTCGCCGCGGCGCTGTTCCCCTCGCTGATGCGCTACCGCGAACAGGAGCGCGACGGCGAGACCGGGCACGTGGAGCGCATGGGCGAGCGCGCGCTGCGCTACCAGCACCTGGTGGTGTTCCCGCTGACCCTGTTCTGCACGCTGGCGGCGGCGCCGCTGATCCGCCTGGCGACCTCCGGCGACGCCGACCTGTCGGCTTCGGTGATGGTGTTCCGCGTCGCCATCTGGGGCGTGCCGGTGCAGGCGGCCAGCATCGTCTTCAACCGCCTGCTGATGACCGCGGGGCAGGAGCGCACCTTCATGCGCATCGCGCTGGCCTCGATGATCACCAACATCGGGCTCAACCTTTTGGTGGTCCCGGTTCTGGGCTGCCCGGGCGCGGCGGCGGTCACGGTGCTGAGCCTCGGCGTCAGCCTCGTCATGCACCGCGTCTACCTGCAGCGCGCAGGCATCGTCATGCCCGTGCGGCGCGCCCTGGTGGACGGCTCGGCGGCCATGCTGCTGGCCTGGGCCGCGGCGGTGCTGCTGGGCAAGGCGGTCGCGCCGGAGTGGGACGTGAGCTGGCTCGCGCTGCCGACGTCCGGGATCGTGCCGTTCGCGGCGATGACGGCGCTGGCGGGGGTGCTGTACGTGGTGGCGCTGGTGGGGCTGCGGGTGGTGGGGCGGGACGATCTGGAGTTGGTGACGGGGTTGTGGCCGGGGAGGCGGTGAGCGGCGGCTCGCCCGGTTGC
>JAURXS010000051.1 GCA_030654305.1 bacterium
TGCTGGGCGGGCAACGCCCATCCTTCAGGATGGCCGCCGGGTCCGTCGTGGCAGGTGTAACAGGAGACATCGCTGGTGCCGCCCGCGTAGTCGGTGCCGTGGCAAGCCGTGCAGGTCGCAGCGCTCGAAGTGCGCACCGCCGCGCCGTGCTGGGCGGGGTCGGCCCAGCCGGCGGGGTGCGGGCCGGTCGGCCCGTCGTGGCACGCGTAGCAGGAGATCGCGCTCCAGCCGCCGAGGTAATCGGCGCCGTGGCAGATCGCGCAGGACGCGGCACCGCCGTCGTCGACGGCGGCGCCGTGCTGGGCGGGCGCCGCCCAGTTTTCGGGGTGGCCGCCCGGACCGTCGTGGCAATCCCAGCAACCGGGTGCCCCGCGCTTGCCCTCAAGGTCTGCCGCGTGGCAGGAGCGGCAGGTGGCGAGACCGCGCTCCTTGACGAGCTCGCCGTGGAAGTCGGGGGACCCGGTCCGGCTCCAGGTCTCCGGATGCGAGCCGAGTCCGGGCTCCGAGGCTTGATCGGCACAGCCGGCGACGAGGGTCAGGCCGAGGCCCGCGAACAACAGGCACAAGCGCAGGCACAAGCGCAGACGCGTGGCCGGTCGCATGTCGATCGTCATGGTGCTCAACCTCCGTGGCACGCCGCGCAGGTCGGGGCGCTGCGCCCGTCGTCGTGGCAGGCGATGCAGCTCTCGAGGTCGAAGACGCCGTCCACGGCGTGGCGGCCGCCGTCCGGCAGCCGCACCCAGCCCGCGCGCGAGTGGCTGTCGGGAAGCACGTTCTGGGCGATGTGGCACGAGCTGCAGAATTCCGGTTCGCCGTGGCAGGTCGTGCATTCCTGCTCGCGGCCGCGGGCCCGCACGGCGTGCCCGAACGCGAAGTCCAGGGGGTGGACGCGCGGGCGCAGGTTGTCGCCGGCGTGGCACTGCTGGCAGGTGCCCTGCGTGTGGCAGGCGGCGCAGCGGGCCTCGTTCTCCCGGGCCTGGACGCCGTGGAGGCTGGTCCAGAGGGCGTCGTGCGAGTCGGGCTTCAGTTCCATGCCGTCGGCGTGGCAGAGGCGGCAGTCGCCGTAGTCCTCGGCCGTGGCGTGGCAGACGCGGCAATCGGGCTTGGTCGGCAGGCGCGGCGCGTCGGTGGGTTCGCCGTGGCACGACGTGCAGGCCATGCCCCGCGCCGCGTGGGCGGCGTGCGAGAACTTCTGCGCCTGGTACTCGTCGTACGACGTTTCGCCGGCCGCCTCGACGTTCGTGTGGCACCTCGCGCACCCGTTCTCGTCGTCGACGTCGTGACAGTCCGCGCAGACGTCCATGCCCGGGCGCAGGGAGTCGCCCGCTCCGCGCGAGCCCGTCGCGGCCGTGTGGCAGGTCGTGCACTCGATGCCGTCGGCGTAGTGGGTCACGTGCGGCATGATGATCCGATCGGGATCCGCGACGGCGACAGCCGCGGCGGCGCACACGGTCAACCAGGCGAAGATCAAGGTGAGCAGCGTTCTCATCGCGACCAGCCTCCCCGGTCGAGGCCGGTGCGCCCCGTGCCGCGCGCCAGGGCCAGGTTCACGCCCAGCAGGACGCGGATGTCCCGCGAGTAGACCGGCGTGTCGAGGCTCTGCACCTCGGCCGTGAATTCCAGGCCCGGGCGGAACCGGGCGCGGGCCCGCGCCGCGAAGGTGGTCAGCTCGCGCTCGTCGGAGGCGGGGCCGTCGGAGATCAGCGCGTACACGAGGTGCGAGGCTTCGCCCTCGAGCCGCAGCCGGCGGCAGGCCTGCCAGGCCAACTCCCCGTAGAGGCTGTTCTCCTCGCCCGTGTCGCCGAGACGGACCGACCAGCCGACGCGCGCGGCCGGCAGCAGCAGCGCGAACCCGACGCGCGACGACGCGCGCGTGTCGACGAAGGAGCCGACGTACTCCAGCTCGCCGCCGAAGCGCGAGCGGTGCTGCCAGGCCAGCGCGCCGCGCGCCAGGCGGACCCGCTTCACTTCGGTGAAACGGGAGAACCACGAGACGGCGTCGATGGAGGGATGGCGGTCCACGTACTGGAGGCTCAGCGCGGGACGCGACGGCGCGGGCTGCCAGCGCGCCTGCGCCTCGAGGCGCGACCAGCGTTCGCCTTCGAGATCGTACGCCGCGCGGGCGAGCGCGTCGACGTGCGGCCCCGCCGTCGTCGCGTACTCGCAGCCCACCGGGCGCTCGGCGACCATGCCGCGGCGCTCGCGGTACGCGCCCGAGAAGGCGAGGCGTTGCCCGCTGCCCGGCGAGAAGACCAGGCGGCCGCCGGCCGCCGCGTCGAGGTTGAAATCGCCCAGCCTCGTGGCGTTGCCCCAGGGCGCCCGCGCGCCACCCCAGGCCGAGACCTCGACGGCGCGCCCGCGGCCCCAGGCAAGCTCGGCGCCGTCGAGGGTGAGGGAGGCCACGCCGCTCTGCAGGAACTGGCGGCCCACGCGGGCGCGCACCTGCGGGCCGAGGCGCGCCTCGAGGTACCCGGAGGAAAGGCGCGCCCTGTCGCTGCCCGGCCACGCGTCGACCGGCGAGGTCGCGTAGCGCCCGGACGCGCGGACCGCGAGCCGGCCGCCGGCCAGCCCCGAGGCGCCGCCGGCGAAATGCTGGTAGAAGCGGAAATGGTCCGTGTCCGCGCCGGCCGCATCCTCGGTCTGGTACGCGTAGCCCGTGCTGCGCAGCGACAGGTTCCAGGAAGGGGGCGGGACGGAAGGCAGCAGATCGCCGGCTCGGGCTTGGCCGATCGCGGCCGCCAGAGCGAGGGCCAGCGCGAAAGCCGGCGCGAGCACGCGGGGCAATCTGCTGCAAGACGCACGGAAGCGGTGGGAGCGGCATTCCATGACGAACATCGACCTCGCCGATCGGTAGGGTCTCGAAGGGTTGCCGGCGACTCGCGTCTCGGTACCTATCGATTATCCGGTTTCGCAGAAGAAGAAGCCATGCCATTTTGATATGACAGATTCTTTTGTGGTGAATTTCTCACGGTGACCCGGGTCACAGACAGCGTGCCATTCAATTCCTACTATATTGCTATTCTTTCAGCGGGCGCCCCCGCCGACGCCCTGCATCCGAACGCCAGCCCGGGAGGCCGACGTGCGCAGATCCCCCACCCTGTCGACTTGCCTGTTCCTGTTGATCGCGGCCGCCGCCGCGGCTCAGCCCC
>JAURXS010000052.1 GCA_030654305.1 bacterium
CCGAGCTGCAGGGGCGCTTCCCCATCCGCGTCGAACTTGACCATCTGGCCGAAGAGCATTATCTGCGGATCCTGAGGGAACCCGACAGTTCCCTGCTGAAGCAGTACCAGGCGCTCCTGGCGGCCGACGGCGTGACGGTGAGCTTCACCGACGAGGCCGTCGAGCGCCTGGCCGGCATCGCCATGGAACTGAACCGGCGCCTGGAGAACATCGGCGCGCGGCGGCTGCAGACCATCATGGCGCAGCTGCTCGACGACCTGCTCTTCGACGCCCCGGAGAACGCCGGCGGCCCGGTGACGATCGACGGCGACTACGTGGAGCGGCGTCTGGCCGGGCTGGTGCGCGACGAGGACCTGAGCCGCTACATCCTGTAACACGACAAGCGAGCGCGCCGGCGCGGCCGGCCGCGAGGAGGCACGATGAGTCTCGGACAGAAGGACTTCCTCTCGATCCCCCAGCACACCCCGGCGGACCTGCGGCGGATCCTGGACCTGGCGAAGCAGCAGAAGCCCCTGGCCCGCCGCCACGAGCTGCCGCACTCGCACCCCAACCGCACCCTGGCCTGCGTCTTCGCCAAGCCCAGCCTGCGCACGCGCGTCAGCTTCGAGACGGCCATGATGCAGCTCGGCGGCAACTCCCTGTTCATCACGGACAAGGAGATCGGGATGGGCGTGCGGGAGTCCGTGCACGACGTCGCCAAGGTGATGAGCCGCTTCGTCGACGCGATCATGATCCGCTGGTTCGACCACGGCGAGGTCGTGGAGCTGGCGCGCCACGCCGACGTCCCGGTCATCAACGGCCTGACCGACCTGCTGCACCCCTGCCAGGTGATGGGGGACATCCTGACCGTCGAGGAGCACCTCGGGACCATCGAGAACAAGACCGTGGTCATGGTGGGCGACGGCAACAACCTCGCCAACAGCTGGATCAACGCCGCCCGGCGCTTCCCCTTCAACTTCGTGCTGGCCTGCCCGCCGGGCTACGAGCCGGACCAGGGGATCATGGACGCCGCCGAGCAGGACGGCGCCTCCTTCTGCATCACGCACGACCCGCAGGAGGCCGTGGAGGGCGCCCACGTCATCTACAGCGACGCCTTCTACAGCATGGGCCAGGAGGCGGAGGCCGTGAAGCGCCGCGCCGACTTCGCGCCCTACCAGATCACCGCCGGCCTGCTGGCCGCCGCCGATCCGAAGCACATCGTGATGCACTGCCTGCCCGCCCACCGCGGGGAGGAGATCACCGACGAGGTGATGGACGGGCCGCATTCGGTGGTCTTCGACGAGGCCGAGAACCGCCAGCACGCGCAGCGGGCCATCATCGCCCTGCTGATGGCCTGACGGTGGCGCGCCGGCCGCACGACGCCGCCAGGAGGGCGGGGATCCTGGTCCCCGCCCTGCTGGCTTGCCTGGCCGCGGCCTGCGCCCAGATCGAGCCGCCGCGCGGCGGCCCCGAGGACCGCACGCCGCCGGTCCTGCTGGCCGTCAGCCCCGATTCCGGCGCCGTGGGCCTGCGGGGCGTCGACCGCCTGGAATTCACGTTCTCGGAGAAGGTCGAGCCCCGGCCGGCCCAGCGTTTCCTGAAGCTGTACCCGCCGCTGGAGATCGCCAAGACGAAGTGGCACGGCCGCCGTCGCGCCGAGGTGCTGCTGCGCGACACGCTGCCGGCGGACGCGGTCGTGGTGGTGGAGATCCCCCGCGGCCTGCCCGACGCCCACCGCGTCGCCTCCGACCGCACGCGCCGCTACCCGATCGCCACCGCCGACAGCCTGCCGGCCGGCCGGGTCGAGCTGACCGCCGTCTACCACGACGGTGCGGCCCGCAACGCGGTGCTCGAACTGTACCCGGCCGAACCGGAGTCCCTGCCCTGGAACCGACGGGAACTGGCCCACCGCGCCGAGGCGGACACCAGCGGTCGCCTCGCGGCGGAATGGCTCGCGGTGCCCGGCGGCCCCTGGGTGGCCCGGCTCTTCCTGGACGAGAACCACGACCTGCGCGCGGGGGATGACGAGGCCCAGCGCCTGCTGCCGGGCACCTGCGCCACGACCCGGGAGGCGCCGCGCGCGTCCCTCGGCACGGTCCGCCTCTTCGCGACGCGCGATCCCGGCAGCGTGCGGGGCTTCTACCCGGCCTTGGCCGAGTCGGCGCGCGCGCTGTTCGGCTGGGTCGCGAAGATCGCCGAGCAGGACACCGGCTTCGCGCCCGTGCACGCCGGCGCCTCTGCACCGCCGCGACTGCGAGTCGCGGCGGGCGACACCGCCGTCTGGGACCAGGCCGGTCCCGGCGCGGTCCGGGTCATCCTGTTCGCGGATCTCGACGGCGACAGCCTGCTGAGCGCGCTGCCGGACTCCGCCGCGCTCGCCGACACCGCGCTCAACGATAGTGTGACCTGGACCTGGGAGCCGTTCGCCGTCGCCGACTCCCTGACCGTGGAGCCGGGGATGCCCCTGCCGGTCGCGTTGCCGCCGGTGCCGGCGCTGGGGATCCCGTGCCTCGACGCTCCGCCGCCCCGCCCGACGGCGACCGCGGCGCTGGACTCGCTGGCCGCAGCGCCCGCGGACTCGACCTCGGCCGCGCCCGCCCCGGACGATGCCGACGACCCCGAAGCTCGGGAGGAGCCGTGACGCACCGACTGCCCTTCGTGAAGATGCACGGCGCCGGCAACGACTTCATCATGATCGACGCCGCCGACCTCGTCCCCGGCGAGCCGCTCGAACGCGACCGCATTGCTGCGCTCTGCGACCGCCGCCGCGGCGTGGGCGCCGACGGCCTGATCGTGGTCGGCCCGGCGACCGGCGCCGATTTCGGCATGGCCTACTACAACAGCGACGGCGGCGAGGCGTCGATGTGCGGCAACGGGGCCCGCTGCGCCTTCGCCTTCGCCCGCGACCGCGGCCTCATCGGCCGCGAAGGGACCTGCGCCACGGCGAGCGGCCCGCTGCGCGGCCGCTGCGAGGACGACGGGCTGGTGAGCGTGGACCTGACGCCGCCGCGCGGCCTGGAACTCGGGATCGCGGCCGCCGGCGACCACCCCTTCGGCGAACTGCACCGCGCCGACACGGGCGTGCCGCACCTGGTGGTGCCGGTGGACGACGTCGACGCGGTGGACGTGCCGCGCTGGGGCGCCGCGCTGCGCCGCGACGCCGCCTTCGCGCCCGCCGGGACGAACGTCAACTTCGTCGCCCCCGCCGGCGACGCCTGGCGCCTGCGCACCTACGAGCGGGGCGTCGAAGCCGAGACCCTGGCCTGCGGCACCGGCGCCTCGGCCACCGCGCTGGTGCTGTGGAAGCTGGGGCGCGCCGCCTCGCCGGTCGTCCTGTTGACAAGGGGCGGCGATCGGCTGACCATCGCGGTGACGCCGGACGGGGCGTCGGCGAAGCTGCGCCTGAACGGTCCCGCCGTCACGGCGTACCGCGGGGAGGTCGATGGGGATGTCTGAGAAGCGATTCCTGCCGCGGGGCGTCTACACCGCCCTGGTGACGCCCTTCCGCGACGGCGAGTTGGACAAGCCGGCCTGGGAGCGCCTGGTGGCGCGGCAGGTCGAGGCCGGGGTGGCTGGCCTGGTGCCGGTCGGCTGCACGGGAGAGGCGGCGGCCCTCGATCGCGCCGAACGCGAGTGGCTCGTGCGCGCCTGCGTGTCGGCGGCGCGAGGCCGCTGCGCCGTGGTCGCCGGCGCCGGCTCCAACGTCACACGGACCACGATCGCCCAGACCCGCGACGCGGCCGCCTGGGGCGCCGACGCGGCCATGCTCATCTCGCCCTACTACAACAAGCCGCAGCAGCACGGGCTGATCGCCCACTACGGCGCCGTGGCGCGCGAGGTGGACCTGCCCCTGGTCCTCTACAACGTGCCCGGCCGCACGGCGGTCAACATCCTGCCCGCGACCGTCCGCGCGCTCGCGGCGGAGCCCAACATCGTGGCGGTGAAGGAGGCCAGCGGCAACCTGGAGCAGATCGCCGAGGTCTGCGGCATCGCCGACCTGCAGGTCTTCTCCGGCGACGACGGCCTGAACCTGGACGTGTACGCCCTCGGCGGCGCGGGCACCGTGTCGGTCGTCAGCAACCTGCTGCCGCGCTCGCTGGTGCGCACCTGGGACGCCTGGAACTCCGGCGAGGCGCCGCGCGCCCGCTCACTCGCCGAGGCCGTGCGCCCGATCATCGAAGCCTGCTTCCGGGAGACCAACCCCGTGCCGGTCAAGGAACTGCTGTCCCTGATGGGGCTCTGCACCCACGACCTGCGGCTACCGCTGGTCCCGGCGCTGCCGGAGAACCAGGCCTGGCTGCGGCAGGTCCACGCGGGGCCGCTCGGCGCGCTCCTGGACGGGGAGGGGACATGATCGACGTCAGCGTCCACGGAGCCGAGGGGCGCATGGGCCGCCTGGTCACCGAGCTGATCGAGAGCACCGAAGGGTTCGCCCTGGCCGCCCTGGTGACCGAGGTCGGGCACGAGCGGCCGGTCGGCGCCTTCCACCCGCGCCTGCCGCTGACCCCCCAGGACCGGCTCGCCGAGGTCCACCCCCGCGGCGGCGTGATCGTCGACTTCTCGCTGGCGCCGGCGCTCGGCGGCCTGCTCGACGGCGCGGCGGCGACCGCGGCCCCCCTGGTGATCGGGACGACGGGCCACGACGAGGACCAGCTGCGGCGCCTGCGCGCCTACGCGCAGACCCACGCGGTGGTGCTCTCCAGCAACTTCAGCGTCGGGATCCCGACCCTGCGACTGCTGCTGGAGAAGCTGGCCGAGGTGCTGCCGGAAGGCTTCATGCCGGCGCAGGTCGAGACGCACCACCGCCACAAGCAGGACCTGCCCAGCGGCACGGCGCGCGCGCTGGCCCGCACCTGGGAGGACCGTCGCGGCGCCGGCACCGTGCCCACCAGCAGCCTGCGCATCGGCGGCGTGACCGGCGAGCACACCTGGGTCTTCAGCGACGACGAGGAGACCCTCGTCCTGACGCACCGGGCCCACTCGCGCCGGGCGTTCCTGCGCGGCCTCGTGCCCGCGGTGCGCTACGCCGCGCAGGCGGGGCCGGGGCTGGTCACGATGGAGGACGTGCTGGGCGCCCCGAGGCGAGGCCCGATTGCCTGAACGAGGTTTGGCGGCATGAAGAAGTCGGGACCCCTTGGAGGGGGTCCCGTCTGGAAGCGGAGCGGCAAGGCGCCGGGCGGATCCCTACTTTGCGTAGAGGGCGGCCATGCGGGCCTTGAGGCGGGAAGCGCGCTGCTTCGGGATGACGCCCTTGCGGGCCTGGACATCCAGCATGCTGTAGATGGCGCTGAGGGCTTCGGGCGTCTTCTCGGCCACCGGGGCCGCGGCGCGGAAGTTCTTCAGCTCGGTGCGCATCTCGCTGCGGTTCTGGCGGTTCACCAGCCGCTGGCGGGCGCTCGTCTTCATGCGCTTCTTACAACTCTTGTGATGCGGCAACGTCGGACCTCCTTCGGGACAACCGACAGAAATTAGCAGGGACCCTCGCCGATGTCAAGTCGCGACCCGGAAAACGACGACCGCGCTGTCCTGCGGGACCGCCTGGCGGGACTGCCGGATTCCCCGGGCGTCTACCTCCACAAGGACGCCCAGGGCAAGGTGCTGTACGTCGGCAAGGCGGTGCGCCTCTCGGCCCGGGTGCGGTCCTATTTCCAGGACACCGACAAGGACCCCAAGACCGCCCAGCTGGTGCGCCGGATCGCCGATGTCGACTACATCGTCACTCGCGGCGAGACCGAGGCCCTGGTCCTCGAGGACCAGCTCATCAAGGAGTACCGCCCCCGCTACAACATCCGCCTGAAGGACGACAAGCGGTACCCCTACCTGCGCATCACCCTGCAGGAGCCCTTCCCCCGGGTCGAGGTGGTGCGCCGCCTCGCGGACGACGGCTCGCGCTTCTTCGGCCCCTACACCAGCGTGCGGGCCATGCGCGAGACGATCCAGCACGCCCTGCGGATCTTCCAGGTGCGCACCTGCGAGCTGGACCTGCCGCGTCAGACCGTGCCGCGCCCCTGCCTGGACTGGCAGATCGGCCGCTGCAGCGCGCCCTGCGTCGGCTACGACGATGCGGCCGCCTACCGGCGCAAGGTCGCGGCCCTGGTCCGGTTCCTGGAAGGGGAGGACGCCTCCCTGGTCGCGGAGCTGAAGGCCGAGATGGCCGACCACGCCGCCGCTCGCCGCTACGAGGAGGCCGCCCGCGTCCGCGACCGGCTGCGGGTGCTGGAGACCACGCTGGGGGCGCTCAGCCCCATCCACGGCCTGAGCGGCGACCTCGACGCCTGCGCCGTGGCCCGCGACGGCGCGCGGGCCTGCGGCATCGTGCTGCGGATCCGCCGGGGCCGGGTGATGACCAGCCACGAGTTCCACCTCGAGGACCGGCTCGAGAGCGGGACGCCCGCATTCCTGGAGCAGCTGCTGCGCGAGTACTACCCCCGCGCCGGCGACCTGCCCCCGCTGGTGCTGCTCGACCACGACCTCGCCGACCGCGAGGCCTGGACCGCGCGCCTGACCGACCTGCGCGGCCGGCCGGTGAAGCTGGCCCGACCGGTGCGCGGCCCCAAGCACGAGGCCGTGGCCATGGCCGCGGCCAACGCCCTGCACAAGCTGGAAGCGCGCCGGTTGAAGGACCTGGCCGCGCCCCGCCGCGCCGCGCCGGAACGGAGCGCGGCGCTGCAGGCGGCCCTCGACCTGCGCGCCCTGCCCGAGACGATCGAGTGCTTCGACATCTCCAATTTCCAGGGGCGCGAGACCGTCGCCTCCCTCGTCTACTTCCGCGACGGCCACCCGCTGAAATCCCGCTACCGTCGCTTCCGCATCCGGACCGTCGACGGCATCGACGATTTCGCGTCGATGCGCGAGGTCCTGCGCCGCTACTACGCGCGACTGCTCGAGAAGGGACTGCCGCCGGCCGACCTGGTCCTGATCGACGGCGGCGCCGGCCAGGTGAGCGCCGCCCGCGCCGCGCTCACGGAGCTGGGATTGCACGCCGTGGAGCTGATCGGCCTGGCCAAGCGCGAGGAGCTCATCGTGCGCGAGCGCGGCCTGCCGCCCCTGAAGCTGCCCCGCACCAGCGGGGCGCTGCAGCTGCTGCAGCAGGTCCGCGACGAGGCGCACCGCTTCGCCATCACCTACCACCGCCTGCTGCGCGAGCAGCGCACCACCGGTTCGGTGCTGGACGCCGTGCCGGGCATCGGCCAGGTGAAGAAACTGTCCCTGCTGCACCACTTCGCGTCGGTGGACGACATCCGGCGCGCGTCGGCGCAGCAGCTCTCCGAGGTGCGCGGGCTCGGCGCCGCGGACGTCGAGCGCCTGCTCTCCTTCTTCGCCGCCGAGCGCCGGGAGGGCGCGTGAGCCGCGCCTGGGACGACGCCCTCGCCGCCTTCCTGGCCCACGCCTCGGCGGAGAAGGGGCTGGCCGCCGGCACGCTGGAGGCGTACGCCCGCGACCTGCAGTCCTGGCGTGCCTGGGCCTGCGAACACGAGCTGCCGGACCCGGCGCAGGCCGGCACCTCCGCCCTGCGGTCGTTCCTGCTGGACACCGCCGATCGTCTCGGCCCGCGCTCGCGGGCCCGCCTGGTCTCGACCCTGCGCTCGTTCCACCGCTTCCTGGCCGCGGAGGGGCTCGCCGCCGGCGACCCCACCCTGCTGATCCTGGCGCCGAAGATCGGGCGCAAGCTCCCGGTCGTCCTGTCCGGGCCCCAGGTCGGGGCGCTGCTGGAAGCGCCGCCCGCGAACGAGCCCGCCGGCCTGCGCGACCGGGCCGTGCTGGAGATCCTCTACGGCTGCGGCCTGCGCGCCAGCGAGCTGTGCGGGCTCGACGTGACCGACCTCGACCGCCGCGACGCCTCGCTGCGCGTGCGGGGCAAGGGCAGCAAGGAACGCCTGGTGCCGGTCGGCCGCCCCGCGCTCGACGCCGTCGCCGCCTGGCTGACGCGGGGGCGTCCGGAGATGCCCGGCCGCAAGCCCTCGGCGGCCCTGTTCGTCAACGCGCGCGGCGGACGCCTCTCGCGCGTCGCGGTCTGGGGTCTGGTCAAGCGCTGGGGGACGGCCAGCGGCGCGCCCGAGTCGCTCACGCCCCACGTGCTGCGCCACACCTACGCCACGCACCTGCTGGAGGGCGGCGCCGACCTGCGCGTGGTGCAGGAGCTGCTCGGCCACGCCGCCATCACCACCACCGAGATCTACACCCACGTCGACCGGGCCTTCGTGGCCGAGGCCTACCGCAGCGCCCACCCGCGGGCGCGGCGGCGTCGGCTTTGACAGGCACCGCCGCCGATGGTACTGTAGCCCCTCGCTCGCCCGCACGCGGGCCGACCGATCCGGCGGCAGCCGGGTCGCGAATCCGGACCACGCTCCCGAGGAACCCATCCGTGACCAAGAAGATCATCCTCAGCGGCAACCGTCCCACCGGGCGCCTGCACTGGGGCAACTACACCGGCGCGCTGGAGAACTGGATCCGCCTGCAGGACGAATACGACTGCTACTTCATGGTGGCCGACTGGCACGTCCTGACCACGGCCCTGGACAAGTCGCACGAGATCCGCGACAACTCCCGCGAGATGATCCTGGACTGGCTCGGCGCCGGGCTCGACCCGGACCGCTCGGTGCTGTTCGTGCAGTCCTCCATCAAGGAGCACGCCGAACTGTACCTGGTGGCCTGCATGCTGATCTCCCTGGGCCGGCTGGAGCGCAACCCGACGTTCAAGGAGCAGGTGCGCGACCTCGACCTCGCCGGCGAGATCAGCTTCGGCCACCTGGGCTACCCCGTCCTGCAGGCGGCCGACATCCTGGCCTACCGCGCGCACGCCGTGCCCGTGGGGGAGGACCAGCTGCCGCACCTCGAGCTGTGCCGCGAGATCGCGCGGCGCTTCAACCACCACTTCGGCGAACTCTTCCCGGAGCCCGAGGGCCTGGTCACGAAGTTCGGGCGCTTCCCGGGCACCGACGGGCGCCGCATGAGCAAGTCGCTGGGCAACGCGGTGGAGATCGCCGCCCCGCCCGAGGAGATCCGCGCGAAGCTCAAGACCGCGTTCACCGACCCGCAGCGCCTGCGCCGCAGCGACCCCGGCAACCCCGACGTCTGCGCCGTCTACACGTGGTACCAGAAGTTCCTGCCCGGCGAGGCGGACCAGACCGCCGCCGAGTGCCGCAGCGCCGAGCGCGGCTGCGTCGACTGCAAGAAGCGCCTGGCCGACGGCGCGATCGCCTACTTCGAACCCCTGCGCGAGCGGCGCGCCGGGTACGAGAGCCACCCGAACCGCGTCGCCGAGATCGTGGACGCCGGCTGCGCCCGCGCGCGAGCCGCCGCCTCCGAGACCCTGGCGCGCGTCCGCGACGCCATGGGCGTCGGGTAGGAGGCCCCGTGCAGGATCCCGCCGCCACGCCCGAAACCGTGTTGCCGCCCGCCGGCGCCCCCATCTCCTGGGAGCTGCCGCCGGAGCTGGAGTACTTCCACACGAGCGAGGCCTACCGCGTCGACCTGCCCGACTTCAACGGTCCCCTGGATCTGCTGCTCTACCTGATCCAGAAGGACGAGATCGACGTCTACGACATCCCCATCGCGCGGATCACCGAGCAGTTCCTGGCCTACCTCGAGATCATCCAGGCCCTCTCGCTCGACACCGCCGGGGACTTCCTGGTGATGGCGGCGACCCTGCTGCGCATCAAGGCCCGCCTGCTGCTGCCCACGCCGCCGCAGGACGAGGAGATCGACGAGGAGGACCCCCGCGCCGAGCTCGTGCGCCGCCTGCTCGAGTACAAGCGCTACAAGGAGATGGCGGCCAGCCTGCAGGCGCTCGAGCGCGACCGCAGCCAGCTGCACCTGCGCCAGCAGCGCTACCCCTTCCTGCGCGAGAACGCCGAGCCGCCTCAGCTGCGCCTCGGCATGTTCGAGCTGCTCAGCGCCCTGAGCGAGGTCTTCGACCGCGTCAGCAAGGAGCTGGTCCACAACGTCGTGCGCGAGGTCTTCACGGTCGCGGACAAGGTCCGGCTGATCCGCAGGCGGCTGGCCGAGGAACGCACCGTCCGCTTCGACGACCTGTTCCGCGACGACGCCATCAAGATGGAGGTCGTGGTGACCTTCATCGCCATCCTGGAGCTCGCCAAGCGCAACCTCGTGCGCATCGTGCAGACCGAGGTCAACGGCGCCATCTGGGTCCAGCCGACGCCCGGCGCGGATTTCTCCGAGGACGGGGAGACCTGGGACGAGCGGGCCACGATCGACGACGGCGACGGGCAAGAGAAGGCGGCGGGCCAGATACCCGGCGCCGCGGAGGCCAGCGCATGAAGCAGGATCTCGAAGCGCTCCTGTTCGCCACCGACACCCCCCTGGGCGCGGCCCGGCTCAAGCCCCTGTTCCCCGGGGCCGAGGCGAAGGATTTCCGCGAGGCGGTCGACGCCCTCAACGCCGAGTACGAGCAGCAGGGGAGGGCGTTCACGGTCGTGGAATTCGGCGGCGGCTGGCAGCTGGCCTCGCGCCCGGAGTACGCCGGGCTGATCCAGCAGCTCTACCGCGGCCGGCGCTTCGTGCGCCTGTCGCAGGCGGCGCTGGAGGTGTTGGCGGTCATCGCCTACCGCCAGCCGGTCACGCGCATGGAGATCGAGGAGATCCGCGGCGTCCAGGTCAGCGGCGTGCTGGCGACCCTGGGCGAGCGCAACCTGATCACCGTGGCCGGCCGCAGCGACAGCGTCGGCAACCCCATCCTCTACGGCACGACCCGCGAGTTCCTCAACCACATGGGCATCAAGGGCCTGCACCAGCTGCCACCCCTGCCCGAGCTCGCCGGCATCATCGGCGACCGCGAGGAGATCAAGCGCTTCGCGCAGCAGCTCGGCGAGGAGATCACCGACGAGGACTTCGAGACCGTCGCCATCCGCGGCGACGAGATCCTCGTGGTGGTGCCGGACGCCGGCGACGCTGCGACGGACGTCGCCGACGGCGGGCCGACGGCCGACGAACCCTGCGAACCGGACATTGCCGAGGCCCATGACGCCTGACAACGACGCCCAGCGCCTGAACCGCTTCCTGGCCCGCGCGGGGTTCGGCTCGCGCCGTTCCGTCGAGACGCTGATCGCCGACGGCCGCGTGCGCATCGACGGCGAGGTCGCCGCCAGCCCGGGCTGCCGCGTCGCGCCGGGATCCCGCGTCACGGTCGACGGGAAGGACGCGGCCTGGCCCACCGCCTGGCGCGTGCTGGCCCACCACAAGACACTCGGCGTCGTCACCAGCCTGCGCCAGCAGGGCCGGGCGCCCTGCCTCGCGGGGGTCGCCGCCGCCGCCGGATTCGGCCCCGGGCTGGTCCCCGTCGGCCGCCTTGACGCCGACACCACCGGCTTGCTCATTTGGACCGACGACGGCGACCTGGCGCAGGCCCTGCTGCGCCCCCGCCGCCAGGTCTGGAAGCGCTACGAAGTGCGGCTCGCCGCGGCCCTGCCGCCGTCGGCGCGGCCCCGCCTGACCGACGGCGGGATCATGCTCGACGGGCACCCCTGCCTGCCGGCCCGCCTGCACCCGCCGGGCCGCGACCCGCGCCGCTGGATCCTCGAGATCCAGGAGGGGCGCAACCGCCAGGTCCGCCGGATGTTCGGCGCCGTGGGGGCGACGGTCCTGGGGCTGCACCGCACGGCGATCGGGCCGGTCACGCTCGGGGACCTGGCGCCGGGGAAGTTTCGCGAACTGACGAC
This sequence comes from bacterium, assembly GCA_030654305.1. Taxonomy (NCBI): domain Bacteria; species bacterium. The sequence continues at coordinate 11,658 of JAURXS010000052.1, forward strand.
CGGGGAGATCGCGGCCCTGCGCGCCGCCGCCGACGGCGGGCCCTGAGCGGGCCGGACACGACACGCACGGACGAGGAGGAATTCATGGACTACACGCGCCTGTTCCGTCCCGGGATCCTCGCCACCCGACCCTACTCGCCCGGCAAACCCATCAGCGAGGTCCAGCGCGAACTCGGCCTGGACAGCGTCATCAAGCTCGCCAGCAACGAGAACCCCGAGGGGCCGCTGCCGTCGGTCGTCGCCGCGGTCCGCGCGGCCGCCGCGGAGCTGAACCGCTACCCCGACGCGGCCTGCCACGACCTCGGCCTGGCCCTGGGCGCGGACCTGGGCCGGGACCCGTCCTGGCTGCTCTTCGGCAACGGCTGCAACGAGATCATCGACATGTTCATCCGGGCCCTGGTGTCCCCCGGGGAGAACGTGGTCTTCGGCCACCCGAGCTTCATCGTCTACCCGCTGACCTGCGCGGTGCACTTCGAGTGCGGCCGGCCGGTCCCCCTGCGCGACGACCGCCACGACCTGCCGGCGATGGCGCGCGCCGTCGACGGCAAGACCAAGCTGGTCATCGTCTGCAACCCGAACAACCCGACCGGGACCTACAACACGGCGGACGAGTTCCGGGCCTTCCTGCGGGACGTCCCGTCCGATGTCATCGTCATGGTGGACGAGGCCTACGTCGAGTTCGTCACGGCGCCCGACTACCCCTGCACGCTGGAGCTGCTCGACGCCCATCCGAACCTGGTGATCAACCGGACCTTCTCGAAAATCCACTCGCTCGCCGGCTTGCGGGTGGGCTATGCTGTGGCGCACCCCGGCCTGATCGCCGAGCTGCACAAGACCCGGGAACCGTTCAACGTCAACGCGTTGGCCCAGGTCGCGGCGATCGCGGCGCTGCGGGAGAAGGCGGAGACCGCGGCCCGGGCCGCGCGCAACCGCGCCCAGCTGGAGCAGCTCGCCGCCGGGCTCGCGGCCCTCGGCCTCGAGGTGACGCCGTCGCAGGCCAACTTCCTGCTGGTGCGGGTGCCGGGGAACGCGACGATCGTGACCCAGGAGCTGTTGAACCGCGGCGTGATCGTGCGCCCGATGAACGCCTTCGGCCTGGGCGAGGGCGCGATCCGCATCAGCGTGGGCCTGCCCGCGGAGAACCGGCGCTGCCTCGAAGCGCTCAAGGAGATCCTGGCGTGAGTTCCGATCCGCAGCTGAAGCCGTTGCGGCCCGCCGACGCGGACCGCTACCCGCGCAGCGGCCGCGCGCCGGGCCAGGACACGACGCTGGTCCGGGTGGGCGCGGCCGTCTTCGGCGGGCAGCGCCTGGTGGTGGCCGCGGGGCCCTGCGCCGTGGAACCGAGCGGGTCGCTGCTGGCCACCGCCGCGGCGGTGCGCGACGCCGGCGCGACCATCCTGCGGGCGGGCGCCTACAAGCCCCGCACGTCCCCCTACGACTTCCAGGGCCTGGGCCGCGAGGGGCTGGCCCTGCTGGACGAGGCCCGGGCCGCGACCGGCCTGCCGGTCGTCACCGAGGTGCTCGACCCGCGCGACGTCGAAGCCGTGGCCGCCGTGGCGGACATGCTGCAGATCGGCAGCCGCAGCGTGCAGAACGTGCCGCTGCTGCGCGAGGTCGGCCGCAGCGGCAAGCCCGTCCTGCTGAAGCGCGGCATGATGACCACGGTGCACGAGTGGCTCAGCGCCGCCGAGTACGTGCTGTCGGCCGGCGGCCGCGACCTCGTGCTGTGCGAGCGGGGGATCCGCACCTTCGAGGACGCCACGCGCAACACCCTCGACCTGAACACCGTCGTGCTGCTGAAGCAGCGCACGCACCTGCCGGTGATCGTCGACCCCAGCCACGCCTGCGGCGACGCGAACCTGGTCACGGCCCTCTGCCGCGCCGCCGTCGCGGCGGGCGCCGACGGCCTGCTGATCGAAGTGCACGTCGACCCCCTGCTGGCCCTGAGCGACGGCGACCAGTCGCTGGACCCCGCCGCCTTCCGCGCCGCCATGACCGCCTGCCGGGCCGTGGCCGCGGCCGTGGGCCGTGAGATCTGACCCGGGGCGCGGCCCCGGCGCTCCCACTCACGACGCCCCCACTCATGACGCCAACGTCCACGACGCTCACGTCGACCACCTGGACGGCTCCGATCCCTGCGGCCCGCAATCCTACGGCCCCGTGCCGCCCGACACCGTCGTCGCCATCGACGGCCCCGCCGGCTCCGGCAAGTCCACGACCGCCCGCGCCCTGGCCGACCGGCTCGGCCTGCTCTACGTGGATTCCGGCGCCATGTACCGCGCCCTGACCTGGGCCGCCGCCGCCGCCGGCGTCGACCCGGACGACGAGGCGTCCCTGCTGCGCCTGCTCGACGGCGCCGACCTGACCCTGCGCACGAACCGCGGGGAGACCGCCGTCTTCTGGGACGGGCGCGACATCTCCGCCGCGGTGCGCACCCCCGAGATCGAGGCCCGGGTCTCGGCCGTCTCGGCCCACGCCTCGGTGCGGGAGCGGATGGTCGCGCGCCAGCGCGCCATGGGCCGACGCCAGGGCGTGGTCATGGAGGGGCGCGACATCGGGACGGTGGTGTTCCCGCTGGCTTCGGCCAAGATCTACCTGGACGCCACCCTGGAGGCCCGCGCCGAGCGGCGGCTGCGACAGCACCGCCGACGCGGCCTGACGGTGGATCGGGGGGAGGTCCTGCGCGAGGTGGAGGCCCGCGACCGTCGCGACAGCGAGCGCGCCGCGAGCCCCCTGCGCATCCCGCCGGACGCGGTGGTCATCGACAACAGCGCGCTGTCGCTCGAGGACCAGCTCGAGGCCACCGAGGCCGCGGTGAGGCGCCTGCTGGCGTACCGGCGGCCGGCCGACGCCGGACGGGAGGGCGAGCTGTCCCTGCGCTACCGGATCGCCTTCGCCGTCTTCAGTTCCGTGGGCCGTTTCACCGGCCTGCGGGTCATCGGCCGCGAGCACGCGAACCTGCACGGCTGCATCCTCGCGCCCAACCACGTCAGCAACTGGGACCCGCCCGTCCTGGGCGCCGCCCTGTCCGGCAAGAACCACATCCGCTCGATCGCGAAGGAGGAACTGTTCCGGCTGCCGCCGTCGGCCCTGCTGTACCGGTTCCTCTACTCGATCCCCATCAAGCGCAACATCTACGACACGGCGGCCTTCGACCGCGCGGCGCAGGTCCTGGCCGAAGGCCAGAATCTCCTGTTCTTCCCGGAGGGGATGCGCCGCGTCTACGGCGAGCCCGGCCCGGTCCGCAACGGGCTGGGGCTGCTGATGCAGCGCACCGGGGCGCCGACCGTCCCGATCTTCCTGCGGGGCACGCTGTCCCCCCAACCCGGGGGAGGCCCGCGGGCGCCCCTGGAGGTCTCCCTGGCCCCGCCAGTCCGGCTGCACGCCCTGCCCGTCCTGGGACGGCGCCTGGAGCCGCGGGCGCTCAGCCGCGAGATCGGCCGGCTCTTCGAGGCGATCTACCGCGAGATGCAGGAGCGGTCCGCCGAGCGCCACCCCTTCACCGATTGGGAGAGGGAGGCCACCGAACGCGTCCGCGCCGCCATCCTGCGCAAGGAGGCCCGGACCTTCCACAACCGGCGCCCCTTGTAGTCGCCCTGCCGGCCCGTCGCCGCCCTTGCCAAAACCGCCCCCGGCGTGTATATTCCGCGACATGCCCGGCTGATTGCCGGGTAAATCCGTCTTTTAGGAGGAACCACACAATGAGTCCCAACCCCAACTCGGGGGGTTCGTTTGCACGCCATTCGAACTCTTCCGGATCCGACCGTCCCCTGCCGTCCCGCAAGTGGCGCGAGGAGCAGGACGACGACTACCCGGCCGCCCGGGTCCCGGCCACGCCGAAGCTGACCACCGAATTCGACGCCTCGAGCATCGTCAACCGCGACTATGACGACGACGGCGACGCGGCCAACTTCGACATGCTGGCGCTGCTCAACCAGTACGAGCAGACGCTGAACGAGATCCAGGAGGGGCAGATCCTCCAGGGCACCGTGGTCGAGGTGCGCGAGAACGAGGTCCTGCTCAACATCGGCTTCAAGAGCGAGGGCGTCATTCCGATCGAGGAATTCGGCACCACGCAGATCAAGGTCGGCGACACCTTCGACGTGTTCCTGGAGCACCTCGAGGACCAGGACGGCCTGGTCGTGCTGTCGAAGGAGCGGGCGGACTTCCTGAAGGTCTGGGACAAGATCAAGCAGGCGCACGAGAACGGCGAAGTCGTCAAGGGCGTCGTGGACCGTCGCATCAAGGGCGGCCTCGTGGTGAAGCTGTGGGACGTCGACACGTTCCTGCCCGGCTCCCAGGTGGCCCTGCGGCAGGTGCCGGATCTGGATCAGCTGATCGGCAAGGAGATCGACTGCCAGATCATCAAGAAGAACAAGCGGCGCCGCAACGTCGTGGTCAGCCGCCGCATCGTGCTCGAGCGCGAGCGCGAGGAGAAGAAGAAGAACCTGATGTCCGAGCTCGACAAGGACCAGGTCCGCAAGGGCATCGTGAAGAACATCACGGATTTCGGCGCCTTCGTGGACCTCGGCGGGATCGACGGGCTCCTGCACATCACCGACCTGTCCTGGGGCCGCGTCAAGCACCCCAGCGAGGTCGTCAATATCGGTGACGAGATCCAGGTCAAGATCCTGGACTTCGACCGCGACCGCGAGCGCATCTCCCTGGGTCTCAAGCAGCTGCAGAACTACCCGTGGGAGAACGTCGAGGCCAAGTACCCCGAGAAGGCCATCGTCCAGGGCAAGGTCGTCTCGATCACCAACTACGGCGCCTTCGTGGAGCTGGAAGAGGGCATCGAGGGCCTGATCCACATCAGCGAGATGTCCTGGACCCGGCACATCAAGCACCCGAGCAAGATCCTGTCCATCGGCGACGACGTCGAGGTCATGGTCCTGAAGATCGACAAGGGCAACGAGAAGATCTCCCTCGGCCTGAAGCAGACCGAGCAGGACCCCTGGCTGTCGCTCAACGAGCGCTACCCGGTGGGCACGATCATCGAGGGCCGCGTGCGCAACCTCACCGACTTCGGCGCCTTCGTCGAGGTCGAGGAGGGCATCGACGGTCTGGTCCACATCTCCGACATGTCGTGGACCAAGCGGGTCCGCCACCCGAAGGAGATCGTGCGCAAGGGCGACCTGGTCCAGGTGCAGATCCTGGACATCGACGCCGAGAAGCGCCGGATCAGCCTGGGCATCAAGCAGCTCCAGGACAACCCCTGGCCGACGCTCGCCGAGGACTACCCGGTGGGCCGCCAGGTCGAGGGCAAGGTCATCCGCATGCTGGACCACGGCATGGTGGTGGAGATCGGCAACGACATCGAAGGGTTCGTGCCGGTGGGCCATCTGGCCATCCCGAAGCTGGACAAGCCGCAGTTCTTCTTCCACGAGGAGGAGGCGCTGCCGATGCACGTCATCAAGATGGACGCCGAGAACCGGCGCATCGTCCTGTCGGTGGCCGAGTTCTACAAGGACCAGCCGCGCGACACCCTCGAGGCCTACATCGCGGCCCACCCGCGTCGTGACGACGTGGTGGAGACCGAGATCGACCCCGAGGGCGCCGACGAGTACGCCGACGCCGCCGTGGACATCCCGGCGTCGCCGATCGGCGACCTCGACGGGGTGGACGGGGACGCCTAGCCGCCCCCGCAACGGACCGGTCGGGGCAAGCGATGGGGGTGGCGCCTAGCCACCCCCTTCTCCCATCCGGCCGCCTGCCGGATCCGACGCAAGGATCGACGCAGACAAGGAGCGACGCAGTCATGGACGGCCAGGACGGACCGCACCGCCGCGTGCGCGTGGCGTTCCACACGCTCGGCTGCCGGCTCAACCGCTACGACACCGAGACCATGATGGCCGGCCTCGGCGACGGCGCGGCCCGCGGCCTCGCGTGCGAGATCGTCGCCTGGGACGAACCCGCCGACGTCTACGTCCTGAACAGCTGCACCGTCACCGCGCGCGCCGACCAGAAGGCCCGCCAGACCCTCCGCGAGGCGCGACGGCGCAACCCCGCGGCCAAGGTCGTCGTCACCGGTTGCTACGCCCAGGCCCAGCCGGCGGTCCTGTCCGCGCTCGCGGGCGTCGACGGCGTGTTCGGCACCGGCGAGCGCGACGCCATCGCGGACTGGCTGCCCCGGCTGCTGGCCGCCGAAGGCCCGCTGCTCGAGGTCGGCGCCCCGGAAGGGTCCGTGGGACCGCCACGAGCGGCGCGCGCGAGACCGCTCGCCGACGAACGCACCCGCGCCCAGGTCAAGATCCAGGACGGTTGCGACCTGCGCTGCGCCTACTGCTTGGTCTGGCGCGCGCGGGGCCGTTCCCGTTCCCGCGCCCCGGACGCGATCGCGCGGGAGATCGCCGCCCTGCGGGACCGCGGCGCCCCCGAGGTCGTGCTCTCGGGCGTCCACCTTGGCGCCTACGGCCGCGACCTCGCGCCCCGGACCTGCCTGACCGACCTGCTGGCGTCGCTCCTGGAGCGGTTCCCCGACCTGAAGGTGCGCCTGGGCAGCCTGCATCCCGACGAGCTGGGGGCGCCGCTGTTGGACCTCTATGCCGGCCGCCCCAACCTGCAACCCTACCTGCACCTGTCCCTGCAGAGCGGCGCCGACGCCGTGCTGCGGCGGATGCGCCGCCCCTACGCCGCCGCCGTCGTCGTCGGCGTGATCGGGGCCGCGGTGGCCGCGCGTCCCGGAATCGGCATCGGCGCCGACGTGATCGCCGGTTTTCCGGGCGAGACCGACGCGGAGTTCCAGGCGACGCTCGACCTGGTCGCCGCGGCGCCCCTGGCCTACCTGCACGTCTTCCCGTTCTCGTCCCGGCCGGGGACGCCCGCCGCCGCGATGACGCCGTTGCCGGCGGCGGTGGTGCGCGAGCGGGCCGCCCGCCTGACGGAGGTCGGCCGCGATCTGCAGCAGCGCTTCGAGGACGATCTGGTCGGCACCTGGCAGGAGGCGATCGTGGAGTCTCCCAGGCGCACGGACGGTTGGCTGCCGGCCACGACCGGCAATTTCACCACGGTCCTGGTGCCGGGCGATCGGGAGCCCGGCGACCGCGTCCTGGTGCGCCCGGAGGGTCGGCGCGGGGGCCTGCTCTACGCCACGGCGGTCCGGAGCGAACAAGCGTACAGGGGAGAAGCGGCGGACGTGGTCGCGGGAGGGGGAGACCGATGACCGACGAGCGGGCCGGCGTCCGGGTCCACATCGAGACCTACGGCTGCCAGATGAACGCCTACGACACCTCGGCCATCCACGGCATCCTGGCCGCCCGCGGCTACGGCCGCGCCGATTCGCCCCTCGAGGCCGACATCGTCCTGCTCAACACCTGTTCGGTGCGCGACCTGGCCGAGCACAAGATCCTCAGCCGCATCGGCGAGCTGCGCAGCCTGCGGCGGCGCGGCCTGGCCGGCGCGGACATCATCGGCGTCTGCGGCTGCATGGCCGAGCGCCTCCGGGGCGACCTCGTCGCCGGCGGCCGCGGCCCCGACCTCGTGGCCGGCGTCGACCAGTACGACAAGCTGCCCGACCTGCTGGACGCGGTCCTGCGCGGGGAATCGGCCCCGGCGCCGGTGGCGGTCGGGCACCGCGACGACGTCCACTACGTCGCGCCCCCGGAGGCCTACCCGACCAACAACTCCCACCTGGTGACGATCCACAAGGGCTGCGACTACCGCTGCACCTACTGCATCGTGCCGGAGACCCGCGGCCCCCAGCGCGAGAAGGCCCCCCTGCTCATCGAGGCGGAGATCCGCCGGATCGTCGAGCGGGGCGGCCGCGAGGTCACCCTGCTGGGCCAGAACGTCACGGCCTACCGCAGCGGGGACCTGGACTTCGCCGGGCTGCTGCGCCGCCTCGAGACGATCGACGGCCTGGAGCGGATCCGCTTCCTGACCGGCCACCCCTGCGACATGACCGACGACCTGATCCGCACCATCGCCGAGCTGGGCAAGACCTGCCCCTGGCTCCACGTGCCGGCCCAGAGCGGCAGCGACGCCGTCCTGCGCCGGATGAAGCGCCTGTACACCCGGGAGCGGTACCTGGCCATGATCGCCGCCGCCCGGCGCTGGATCCCCGACGTGACCTTCAGCGGCGACATCATCGTGGGCTTCCCCGGAGAAACCGACGCGGACTTCCGACGGACGCTTGAGTTGGTGGAGGAGGTCCGCTACGATCTGCTCTTCAGCTTCAAGTACTCCGAGCGGCCGGGCACGCCCGCAGCCAAGCTTCCCGACGACGTGCCGCCCGAAGTCAAGAAAGAGCGTCTGGCCGAACTGATGGCGGTCCAGGACGCGATCTGGGATGATCTGGCCGCGGCCCAGACGGGCGCCGTCTGGGAGGTCGCGGTGGAGGCGGAGGCGCGCCGTCCCGCCGGCAGCTGGCGGGCGCGGACCCCGAACAACCGCAAGGTGCTGCTGCACGGCGGCGACCACCGGCCCGGCGACCTGGTCCGGGTCCGGGTGACCGGCTGCGAGGCGTCGACGTTCGAGGCGGAACCCATCAACTGACGAGGTGTGGCCGTGTGGATCTTCAAGGGGATCATCATCCTGCTGGCCGTGATCACGCTGGCCGTGTTCTTCGCGCAGAACAGCTCCCAGAGCGTGGACCTGCGCCTGCTGCACTGGCAGTGGCTGCAGATCCCTCTGTACATGGTGCTGGTCGGCTCCTTCCTGGCGGGGATCCTGGTCAGCCTGGTCGTCGGCGGCGTGCGCGAGCTGGGCCTGCGCGCCCGCATGCACCGCCTCGGCCGCGAGCTGAAGAACCGCGACCGGGAGATCGCCGAGCTGCGCACGATGCCCCTGCAGGACATGGATCTGTTCAAGGAGGAGGACTGACATGGGCAACGCCGAACCCATGCTGCTGGGCCTCGCGCTGCTGGCCCTGGTGGCCGCGGCGCTCGGCCTGATCTGGCGCGGGCGCCGCGCCAAGCCCGAGCAGGAGGACAGCTACACGCGCGGGCTCGAGCTGTGGCTGGCCGGGGACCTGCCGGCGGCCACCGAGGCCCTGCGCGACGCCATCGCGCGCGACCCCGACGCGGTCGATCCCTACCTGCAGCTCGGCAACCTGCTGCGCAAGCGCGGCGAGGCCCAGCGGGCCATGGCCCTGCACCGCGGCCTCGCGGCGCGCCCCGCCCTGACGCCGCAGAAGCGGATCTCGGTCACCCTCGCCCTGGTCGAGGACCTGCTCGTCCTGAAGCGCTGGCAGGAGGCCGGCGAGCTCCTGGACGAGCTGCAGCGCCACAACCTGACGTCGGCGCGCTACTGGTCGGCCCGTTTCCGCCAGGCCCTGGGCCGGGGCGACGAGTCGACCGCCGCCCGCACCCTGCGCGAGGCCGCCCGCCGCGCCGCGCCGAACGAGCGTCAGATGTTCCGGGACCAGCACGAGTCCTTCCAGCTGGACCGGGGCGTGCGCGCCGCCCTGCGCGGCGATTTCAGCGACGCCCGCCGCTACGCCCGCAACGTCGCCGACGGCAGCCCCCGCGCCGCGGCGTCGATGTTCGTCCAGGCCCTCTCGCGCCTGGGCGGGGAAGAGCACGAACGCGCGGCCGAGGTCGCCACCGAGGGGCTGCTGAAGGCGCCCGAACTGGTGCACCTGTTCCTGCCGGTGCTGCAGCGCTCCCTGCTGGCCACCGGCCAGTACAGCCGCGTCGTCCCCATCCTGGAGTCGGCCTGCCGCAACCCGGCCGCGCCGCCGGAACTGTGGATCGCCTTGGCGCAGTTGCACGAGAAGATGGGCGACCGCGAGATGGCCGTGCAGGTCTTCGAGGAGAAGGCGGGGGACCCCCGCCTGACGCCGGCCGTCGCCTCGCCGTTGCTGCGCGTCCTGGTGAACGACCTCCCGGACAGCGATTTCACCCGCATCTGGAACGCGCTGGCCAAGCCCGAGGCGGCCTCGGCCTGGGCCTGCCGCAGCTGCGGCGCGGTCCACGACGGCATGCGCTGGTACTGCCCCGAGTGCGGCGCCTTCGACTCCGTGGGTCCGGCCGCGCCCCGGTCCGCCGAGCCGTCCCGGCCGCAACCGCGTTCGCCCCGCCTGCTGATCGAGGCCCCGGAGGCGGCGGCGCCATGAACCGGTTCGCCGGCGCGTTGGTGCTGCTGCTCGCGGCGGTCCCGCTCGCCCGGGCCGAGGACTGGTCGACCGTGGAGCGCGCCTTCCGCGAAGGCGACTACGAATCGGCGCGCAGCCTGGCCGGATCGCTGGCCGCGGGCGCCCCGCGCTCCGTCGACGGCATGCTCTGGAGCTACCGACTCGCCACCGACCCGGTGCAGGCGGCCATGCTGAGGGAGAAGCTGCTGGCCAGGGACGACCTGGACCCGCCGCTGCAGCGCGCCCTGCGGTTGGACGCCGCCTGGACCTCCTACGCCCAGGGCGAGCCCGGTCAGGGCTTCACGTACCTCCCGCCGAAGGACCCCGGCGCCAAGCGCCCCCAGCCGTCGTCGCGGCTGCTGGCGGGGCTGCTGCACCGCGCGGCGAACGACGAAGCGATGGTCGAAACCGTCTTCGCCCAGGCGCCGGACGACGACCCCGACCTCCCCTGGATCCTGCTGCTGCGCGGGCGCAAGGCGGCCGCCTTCGGCGATCCGGGCCTGGCCCGCCGCTGCCTCGACGCCAAGCCGGAGGGCCGCGACCAGCCGACCACCGCCGACCTGCTGGCCGCCCGCTGGCAGCTCGAGCGCGACCAGGACTCCCGCCTCGCCGACCGGATCGTCCAGGAACTGGAGCGCTCGTACCCGCTCTCGCCGGCGCTCGACCTCGTGCGCGGACTGCAGCGGCAGCGGCTCGAACTGGCGCTGATGGACGCGGCGTCCTCCAGCCCGGCGCCGCCCGCCCCGGCGTTGCCGGCGACCGACGCCACGCCCACCGCCCGCTACGTCCTGCAGCTCGGCGCCTTCGGCGACCGCGGCCGCGCCCTGGGCTTCGTGGAACGCTGGCGCTCCTCGGTGCCCGGCCTGCACGTGGTGCAGTCCCACGACGCCCGCGGCCAGCTCCTGCACAAGGTGCGCGCCGAGTCCTACGCCGACCAGGCGGAGGCCGCCGCGCGCGCCGCCGAACTGAGCGCGGAGCTCGGCCTGCCGGCCATCGTGGTCGACACCGCGGAGTCGCCGTGACCGGGAAGGCCGTTCCCGCCGGAACGTCGACGAAGCTGACGCCCATGCTGGCGCAGTACCTGGAGATCAAGGCCGCCCACCCGGGCGCCCTGCTGCTGTTCCGCATGGGGGACTTCTTCGAGACGTTCTTCGACGACGCCAAGATCCTGGCCGAAGTCTGCAGCGTCACCCTCACGACCCGCGATCGCAACAGCGACCACCCGGTGCCCCTGGCCGGCGTGCCGCACCACGCCCTGGACGTCTACCTGTCGCGCCTGCTCGCCGCCGGACTCACGGTCGCGATCTGCGAGCAGACCGAAGACCCCGCCAAGGCCAAGGGACTGGTGAAGCGCGAGGTCGTCGAGGTGATCAGCCCGGGCACCGCCACGGCGCCCGAACTGCTGCCGGGATCCGGCGCCATGGTCTGCCTGGCCTACCACCGGGGCGTCGCCGGCGAGTCCGGCTGGGCGACCCTGGACGCCTCCACGGGCGAGTTCCGCTGCGGGCAGGAGGACGTCACCCTCCCGTCGCTCTGCGAGCGCTGCGCCGCGCGGGAGGTGATCGTCGCCGAGACCGTCGAAGCCGAGGAGTTCCGCCGCTGGCGCGCCGGCCTGCCCGAGACCGTCCTGAGCGCCGTCAGCGCCGCCTGGTTCCACCCGGCGCTCGCCGCCGACACCTTGCGCGACCATTTCGGCGTGCGCGACCTGGACGCCTTCGGCCTGTCGGACGAGCGGACGTCCCTGGCCGTCAGCGCCGCGGGCGCGCTGCTGCGCTACCTGACCTCGCTCAACCTGAAGCGCCCCGCGCAGGTCGTCACCCTGCAGTTCGCGTCGCGCGGCGACCGGATGCTGCTGGACGAGGAGACGCTGCGCAACCTCGAGGTCTTCCGCACCCTGCGCGGCGAACGCGGGGAGGGGACGCTCGTCCACCACCTCGACCGCACCGTGACCCCGGCCGGCCGCCGCCTGCTCGAACGGCGGCTGGCCGAGCCCCTGACCGATCTGGCGACGCTCGCCGACTGGCACCGCGGCGTCGCGGGCGCCCTGGACGACCGCGACTGGCGCGAGGACGTGCGGCGGCGGCTGCGGGGCGTGGGCGACCTCGACCGCGGGGCCGTGCGCGCGGCGGCCGGCCGCATCGGCCCCGCTGCGTTGTGCCAGTTGGGCGAATCCCTGCGCGCCGCGGGCGAGGCCCTGGCCGCGATCAGCGGCGGCGGGCACGAGGCCCACCCGGCCGCCGCGTGGGTGCGGGGCACGCCCGATCTGTCCCCCGTGGCGGAGCGCCTGCTCGCGACGCTGGCCGAACAGCCGCCGGCGGCGATGAAACCCGGCGAGGTCGTCCGGCCCGGCGTGTCGCCCGCGCTCGACGCCGCCGCGGCCGTGGCCAGCGACACGCGCGGCTTCCTGGCGGCGCTGCAGGCCCGCGAACGCGAGCGCTCCGGCATCCCGACGCTGAAGATCGGCTACAACCGCGTCTTCGGTTACTACTACGAGGTCTCCAACAAGCACCTCGACCGGGTCCCGCCCGAGTTCTCCCAGAAGCAGACGCTCGTCAACGCCGCGCGCTTCCGCACCGACGAGCTGTCGACCGCCGAGCAGACCATCCTGGACGCTGAAGATCGCATGGCCCGGCTCGAAGGCGAGATCTTCGCCTCCCTGCTCGCCGACGTGTCGGCGGCCCTGGAGCCGATCCGCGTGCTGTCCGCGCGGGTGGCCGAGATCGACCTGCTGTTCGCGTTCGCGGAGCTGGCCGAGCGGCACCGCTACGTGCGGCCCATCTGCGACGACTCGCTGGTGCTGGACATCGCCGAGGGCCGGCACCCCGTCGTCGAGCAGCTCCTGGACGGCGACTTCATCCCCAACGACGCCCTGCTGGACGGCGACACGCGCCAGGTGCTGCTGCTGACCGGCCCCAACATGGGCGGCAAGAGCACCTACCTGCGCCAGGTCGCGCTGCTGGTGCTGATGGCGCAGGCGGGCGGCTTCGTGCCGGCCGCGCGCGCCCGCATCGGCGTCGCCGACCGGATCTTCACGCGGGTCGGCGCCGGCGACAACGTGGCCCGCGGCCAGTCGACCTTCTACGCCGAGATGAGCGAGACGGCGCGCATCCTGCACCAGATGTCCCGCCGCAGCCTGGTCGTCCTGGACGAAGTGGGGCGCGGCACCTCCACCTACGACGGCCTGTCGCTGGCCTGGGCCATCACCGAGTTCCTCCACCACGACGACGGCCCCCGCCCGCGCACGATCTTCGCCACCCACTACCACGAGCTGACCGGCCTGGAGCAGACGCTGCCGCGTCTGGTCAACCTGAGGCTCGAGGTGAGGGAGTGGCAGGGGAGCATCATCTTCCTGCACGCCGTCAAGCCCGGGTGCAGCGACAAGAGCTACGGGATCCACGTCGCCCGCCTCGCCGGCGTGCCCGAACCGGTGCTGCGCCGCGCCGAGGAACTGCTGGTGCTGTTCAGCAGCGAGGACGCGCGCACCCTGGCGCCCGAACGCCTCCCGGGCGCGCCCGGCTTCTCCCTGGCGGCCGACCGCCCGCTCGCGGCCACGCGCCAGCTCTCGCTGTTCTCCGACGGCGAGCGCGACGCGCTGGACGCGTTGCGCGACCTGGACCTCGAGGGGATCAGCCCCATGGACGCCTTCCTCTGGCTCGCCCGCATCAAGAAACAACTCTAGGCCGTTTTACTTCAGCGGCGCCGTCCGGCGCCGATGTATAATCCGTCACCGCCACCCCAACCGGACGGCCCGTCATGTGGAACGTCGCCTTTTTCATGCCGTTGGAGCGGGACGTGCCGTTGCTCGCCGAGGCCGCCCGCCGCGACGACGTGCGCCTGCTGGGGGTGGTCGCCCCGGACCGCGCCTCGCCGGCGGCCGCCCTGGCTGAAGTGATGGGCCTGACGGTCTGGTCCGGCCTCGACGAGGCCCCCTTCCCTCGCGACACCCTGTTGGTGGGTTCGGCGGATGCCGACCCGTCGACGCTGCGGACCGTGGTGGCCGCGCGCGGCTGGCGGCATCTGGAGGTCGACGGCTTCCGGGATCTGCTGCACCCCGCGCCGGAGGCGCCGCTTCCGGTCGCCGAAGTGGCGGCCGCATCCCCTCCCGCGCCGCGGGTCGCCGCCGAGGCGCTCGCCCGCTCCCTGGACCGCGACCTCGCGGACCTCGCCGGCGGCGCCCGGGACCTGCCGGGGATCCTGGCGGCCTGGAGCTCGACCCTGGCCCTGCGCCTCGACGCGCGCCACGCCGCGCTGGCGCTGCTGCGCGAGGACGGCACCCTGCTGCTGGCCGAAGGCACCCCGGCCGGGGAGACCCGGCTCGAGGACGCGGACGCGGGCGCGTCGCCCTGGCGCGAGGTCTTCGCCACCGCCCGCCCGCTGGTGGCGGTCGAACAGGAGGCCGCTGACGGCCTGCACCTGACCGTCTGGCCGCTGGTGGCCCTGGACGGCGACCAGCCGGCGCCGGTCCCGCGCGCGGCGCTGGCCGTCGGGCACCTGGGCGCGGAGGCGGCCGCCCGCTTCCAGGCGCTGGGGGAGGTGCTGGCGCCGGTGCTGGGCCTGCGCTGCGAGCTGCTGCGCCGCCAGGTCGAGCACGAGGCCCTGGTCGCCCGCTTCCACGACGTGACGGCGACGGCCATGGCGCTGTCGAACACGAAGGGCGATGCGGCGTCCGCGCTGTCCACCGCCTTGAAGCACTGTTGCGGCGCCCTCGCGGCCGAGCCCCGACCGGACGGCGCCGACCCCGTCTACGGCGGGATCGCGGCGGGGGAGTGGCTGGCCTTCGCGACGCCCGAACGACGGCCGCGCCTGATCCTGCGCGACGGGGACGTCTGCTGGGATCTGCTGGGCAAGCAGCGGCGTCACCCCTGGGACGCCGCCCACTTCACCGGTGACGATGCCGCCGCGGCCGGGCTGCTGCTGGCTGCGGTGCGGCGCCGACCGGCCGCGACGGCCGTCCCCGTCGCCGCTTCCGTTCCGCTCGCCGCGGACCCGGCCCCGCCAACCATCGACGTACATCCACCGCACCTGGCGGGCCTCCCGCCCGGCGCTGCCGCCGTGCCCGAATCCCTCCTGGACCTGCTCGCCCGGGAGATGGACCGCGCCGACCGCTATCACGGCGCCTTCTCCGTGTCCGCCTTCCGGGCGCCGACGCTCCTGGGTCCCCACCTGAGCGGCCTCGCCGCCCGGCTGCGCTCCTCCGACCGCGTCTTCTGCCACGACCCCGGCACGCTGCTGGTCTTCGCGCCCGACGAGAACCATGCCGTCGCCCAGCTCGAGCAGCGCGTGCGCGACGCCCTGCCCGACCTGGCCGGCGTGGTGGGCCTGCGCGTGAAGACGGGTCGGGCGCTCTACCCCGGGCGCTTCACCTCGCCCGTCGAACTGGTCGCGGCCGCCCTGGCCGGGCTCGACACCGACACTCACGGCGATTGACGCTGCGGCGCCCCTCCCGTTATCTTGTCCTGCCGCCCGCCCCGCGAGGCCCGCAACCCGACAGGACGTCATGGCCGCCATGCAGCGCAAGCCCATCCGCGTGCTCGACAGCGCGTCGGTCGACCGCATCGCCGCCGGCGAGGTGATCGAGCGCCCGGCCTCGGTGGTCAAGGAACTCGTCGAGAACGCGCTGGACGCGGGCGCGCGCATCGTCCGGATCAACGTGGAGGACGGGGGCCTGGCCTCCATCAGCGTCGACGACGACGGGGCCGGCATCCCGTTCCGGGAGCTGCCCCTGGTCTGCGAACGCCACGCCACGAGCAAGATCGTCTCCTCGGCGGACATCGTGCAGGTCGCTTCCTTCGGCTTCCGCGGCGAGGCCATGGCCAGCATCGCTTCGGTCAGCCGCACGACCGTCCTGTCCCGCACCGAGGACGAGGACGTCGGCGGGATGATCCGCCTCGTCGGCGGCACGATCGAGCGCCGCGAGCCCGCGCCACGCAACCGCGGCACCACGATCACGGTCGAGGACCTGTTCTACAACACGCCCGCCCGACGCAAGTACCTCAAGCTGCCCCAGGCCGAGAAGCGCGCCGTCCTGCAGACGGTGCAGTCGCTGGCCCTGGCCTACCCCGAGGTGCGCTGGCGCCTCACGGCCGACGGCGTCGTGCTGCTGGACCTGCTGCCGGCCGACTCGCTGCCGGCCCGCGCCCGGGAGATCCTGGGGCCGGCCTGCCTCGAGCACATGGCCCGCTTCGAGGCGGAGGAGGGGGGCGTCGTCGTCGGCGGCCTCGCCTCGCGCCCCACCTGGACGCGGCCCACGCGCGCCGACCAGTACGTCTTCGTCAACCGGCGGCCCGTGGAGAGCGCGCCGCTGTTCCAGGCCATCCGCGTGGCCTTCAAGGACGTGATCCCGCCGGGCCGTTTCCCGTCGGTGCTGCTGTTCCTGCAGGTGCCCCCCGGCGACGTCGACGTCAACGTCCACCCGGCCAAGACCGAGGTGCGCCTGATGCTCGAGCGCCACATCTTCGGGATGGTGGTGCACGCGCTGCGCGAGGCGCTGGACCTGCGGGCCGACCCCTCGTTCCGCCCCGTCGCGGGCGACGAGCTGCCGTCGCCGGGCGCGGCGCGCGGCCCCCTGCAGAGCATCGCCGAGGCTCAGGAGGACTACCTGCGCCGCCACTTCACCGGCTCGGCGTCCACCGCGCCCGCCGCGGCCGGCCAGCCCGGCCTGTTCGACGCCTCGCACCGGGCGCCCGCGAGCGGCGAGGCGGCGCCCCCCGCCCAGGCGGAGGAGGAGGACGCCGCGGTCGCGCCGCGTCAGGCCCCCTTCTGGCAGCTGCACCGCACGTACGTCTGCACCCAGACCAAGGGCGGGCTGTTGCTCATCGACCAGCACAACAGCCACGAGCGCATCCTCTACAACGAGGCCCAGAAGGCCCTGGCCGCCGGCCAGCTGCGCGTGCCCGTCCAGCAGCTGCTCTTCCCCGTCACGCTGGACCTGACGCCGCTCCAGCTCCAGAGCTTCCAGTCGGCGAGCGCCGACCTGGAGAAGCTCGGCTTCCTCATCCAGCCCTTCGGCGGCCGCTCGGTCCTCGTGCAGGGCATCCCGTCCTCGCTCAAGAACTGGAACGAGGGACAGCTCCTGCTGGACATCCTGGACGACCTCTCCGGGTCCTCCCGCACCGGCCACGCGGCGCACGACGACCTGCTGGCCAGCTTCGCCTGCCACGGCGCGGTGCGCGCCGGCGCGCTGCTGACGATCCCGGAGATGCAGAACCTGCTGGACCTGCTGTTCGCCACCGACACGCCGCTGAGCTGCCCCCACGGCCGCCCCACGATGATCCAGTACCCGATCGAGGAGCTCGAGAAGCGCTTCGGGAGACGCTGAGGTGGGCGCCGACGCGGCCCGCGGCGTCTGCCCGGTGATCGCCGGACCGACCGCCGTCGGCAAGACCGCCCTGGTGGTCGAGCTGGCGGCTCGCTTCCCGATCGAGATCGTCTCGCTCGACAGCCGCCAGATCTACCACGGCCTGCGGCTCGGCACCGCCCAGCCCGATGCCGCCGAACTCGCCGCCTGCCCGCACCACCTCGTGGATTTCCTGCCGCCGCAAGAGCGTTATTCCGCCCGCCGCTACCGCGACGATTTCCAGCGCGTCGCGGCGGAGATCCGCGCGCGCGGCCGCTGCCCGGTGCTGGTGGGCGGGGCGGGGCTCTACCTGACCGCGGTGCGCGACGGGCTGTTCGACCTGCCGGCCGACCCCGCCGCCCTGGCCGCGGTCCGTCAGGAACTGGACGCGCTGCCCGACGACGAGATCCGCGACCGCCTGCGCGCCGAGGATCCCGCGAGCTGGGAGCGCATCCACGCCCGCGACCGCTACCGCAGCCAGCGCGCCCTGGAGATCCGCCGTCTGGCGGGGGAGCCCATGAGCGGGCTGATGGCCGCCCGCCGGCCGGATCCCGCGCTGGGCTGGGACTACCCGCTCGTCGTGCTCGACCGCGACCGCGACGACCTGCGCGCGCGCATCGCCCGACGCCTGCAGGCGATGCTGGACGCGGGCTGGCTCGCGGAGACCGCCGCGCTGCTGGCGCGGCACGCGCAAGACTGCCCGGGCCTGCGCACGCTGGGCTACCGGGAACTGGTGGCGCACCTGGCGGGGGAGACGGACCTGCCGGCCGCCCTGGCGCAGGTGTCCCTGCGGACCGGCCAGTACGCCAAACGGCAGCAGACCTGGTTCCGGGCCCAGCCGCAGCTGTGCCGCGGCGCCCCCGATGACCCGGGCCTGCGGGAAGCCCTGCTGCTGCTGCTGGAGCGGTCGTGCGCGGCAATCTGACACGCGCCGCAGCACGCTTGACAGCGGCCGTGAAGCCGGGCTATCTTGCCCTTCCTGGAGCGGGCTTAGCTCAGTTGGTAGAGCATCAGCTTCCCAAGCTGAGGGTCGCGGGTCCGAGTCCCGTAGCCCGCTCCAACCAGATCGGCGAAGAACGGGTTGCGGCGACGCGACCCGTTTTCCTATCCTGCCTTGGCGAACTCGCCCCCACCCGAGCCGGACGGACGCCATGATCCAGCTGATCCAGCCCTTCCCCTCGCCCCTGGACCGCGCCCATGCCTGGCGCGAGGGCGACACCGTGACCGCGGTCGACGGCCAGCCCGTCGAGGACATGCTCGACCTCTACTACTACATGCCTCACGGCGAGAAGATGACCCTGACCATCGCCAGCCGCGACGGCGCCGTCAACAGCGTGGCCTTCGAGCCCTACGCGCTGGACAAGGTCATGAGCTGCTTCGCAGCCATGGAATTCAAGACCTGCGCCTGCGACTGCGTCTTCTGCTTCATCGACCAGAACCCCCAGGGCATGCGCTCCAGCATCTACGTCAAGGACGAGGACTACCGGCTCAGCTTCCTCTACGGCAACTACATCACCCTGACCTCGCTGGGCCGCCGCGGCCTCGAACGCGT
Organism: bacterium; assembly: GCA_030654305.1. NCBI lineage: Bacteria > bacterium. Next base: position 30,618 of record JAURXS010000052.1, read on the forward strand.
CATCCGTCAGAAGATGACGCCGCTGTTCGTCTCGGTGCACGCCACCGACATCGACGTGCGCACGCGCATGCTGGGCATCAAGCGGCGCATCGACGTGCTGGCGATCCTGCGGCAGCTGGTCGAAGGCGGCATCACCGTGCATGCCCAGGTCGTGCTGTGCCCGGGCTGGAACGACGGGCCCGTCCTGGACCAATCCATCGCCGACCTGTTCGCCCTCTACCCGGGCGTGGAGACCTTGGCCGTGGTGCCGGTCGGCCTGTCGGCCCACCGTGAGGGGTTGACGAAGCTCGACCCCGTCACCCCCGCGATCGCCGCCGACACCATCGACCTGGTCGCCGTCTGGCAGGAGCGCTGCCGCGAACAGGCCGACACGACCTTCGTCCACCTCAGCGACGAGTTCTACCTGCTGACCGGGCGCCCCTTCCCGCCGCAGGACCAGTACGGCGACTTCGCCCAGCTCGACAACGGCATCGGCCTGACCCGCGGGCTGGAGCAGACCTGGCGCGAGGCCCTGCAGGAGCGCGCCGCGCACGGCAAGCTGCCGACCCGACCGGTGACGGTGATGACCGGCAAGCTCGGCGAGTTGGCCTTCGCGCAGCGCCTGCTGCCGGCGCTGGACCGTCCCGGCCTGCCCCCGATCGAGCTGGTGGGGGTGGAGAACCGCTTCTACGGGGAGAGCGTGACGGTCGCCGGCCTTCTTTCCGGGAGCGACATCCGCCGCGCCTTGGGCGAGCTGCCGGCCGCGCCCGTGCGGGACGTCCTGCTGCCGCCGCGGATGTTCAACAGCGACGACCTCACCCTGGACGGCCTCGACCTCGCCGCCATCGCCGCGGGCCAGCCCCACCGCCTCCACATCCCCGAGGAGGAAGGTCTCATTGACTTCTGGTCAGCGATGGGCTAACGTCCCGCCCAGCGACGCCCGCCGCTTCGCGGCATGCGCCATCTTGTTGTTTGAAAAGTGATTGCAAGCCTCGCTTCAAGTGCGGAAGGATGGGACGTGGCGACCAGGACCGTGGTCATTGTCGGCCGCCCGAACGTGGGCAAGTCGACCCTGTTCAACCGCGTCATCGGCGAGCGGCGCTCGGTGGTCCACGAGACGCCCGGGGTCACGCGCGACCGCATCGCCGAGCTGACCGACTGGGCGGGCCATTCCTTCCAGCTGCTGGACACCGGCGGCATCATCCCGTTCGGCGAGGAAGTCACGCGCTTCGACAGCCTGGTCACCGAGATCGCCCACCTCGCGATCGCCGAGGCCGACGTGGTGATCTTCATGGTCGACGGCTCGGGCGGCCTGTCGACCTGGGACGACAGCATCGCCGTGCACCTGCGCCGCAGCGGCAAGCCGGTGGTGCTGACCGTCAACAAGGTCGAGAAGGATCACCAGCGCTACGGCGCCGCGGACTTCTACCGCCTCGGCTTGGGCGAGCCGCACTGCATCAGCGCCCTGCACGGCCTGGGCGTGGGGGACCTGCTGGACGAGGTGGTGGCGGACTTCCCGGTCGGCCCCGAGCCCGAGCCCTGCGACATGAAGATCGCGATCCTCGGCCGCCCGAACGTGGGCAAGTCCAGCCTGCTGAACCTGCTGGTCGGCCGCAACGAGGCGCTGGTCAGCGAGATCGCCGGCACCACGCGCGACGCCATCCACACCGACCTGCACTGGCACGGCCGCACCCTGCGCCTGATCGACACTGCCGGCCTGCGCCGCAAGTCGCGCGTCGAGGAGGCGATCGAGGTCTTCAGCAACATGCGCACCGTGCGCGCGCTCGAGGAGTGCGACGTCGCCGTGCTGATGGTCGACGCCACCGAAGGCACCGTCACCCAGGACGCCAAGATCGCCGGTCTGATCCACGACGCGGCCAAGGGCGTCGTGGTCGCCTTCAACAAGTGGGACCTGGTCGAGAAGGACCAGGCCACGCACCTGAAGGTCTGGGAGGAGTTCTGCCGCGAGGTGCCCTTCCTGACCTACGCGCCCTGGTTCACGCTGTCGTCCCTCACCAAGCAGCGCTCCGGCAAGGTGCTGGAAATGGTGTGGGAGGTGTTCGAGCAGCGCTCCCTGCGCATCGACACCAGCGAGCTGAACACGTTCCTCGAGGGCATCATCCACAAGCAGCCGCCGCACTTCCACGGCGGCGGGACCGGCAAGGTCTACTTCGCGACCCAGGCGGAATCCTCGCCGCCGGCCATCGTGCTGTCGGTGAACAATCCGAAATTCTTCGACCGCAGCTACCTGCGGTTCCTGAACAACCAGATCCGCGAAGCCTACGGGTTCAAGGGCAACCGGATCTTCATCAAGACCAAGCGTCACTGAGCGGAAGGCGCCCATGCTCCTGCTGTTGAGCCTGATCCTGGCCTACCTGCTGGGCGCCGTGCCCTTCAGCTTCATCGTGGCGCGCGCGGTGCGCGGCATCGACCTGCGGCACCACGGCAGCGGCAACCTCGGCGCCACGAACGTGTTCCGCGCCGTGGGACCGCGCTGGGGCGTGCTGGTGTTCCTGCTGGACCTGGCCAAGGGCGCCGGCGCGGTGCTCATCATGTCGGCGGTGGCGGCGGGCTGGCCCCCGGACCAGGCGACGCCGCTCCACCTGCCGCCCGACCTCTGGCGCATCTTCGCCGGCTTCGTCGCCTCGCTCGGCCACACCCTGTCGCCCTTCGTCAGCTGGCACGGCGGCAAGGGCGTGGCCACGACCTGCGGCGCCTTCTTCGTGCTGGCCCCGTACCCCACGCTGATCGCCCTGAGCGTGTTCTTCCTGGTGCTGGCCCTGCGCCGGATCATCTCGCTGGCCAGCATCTGCGCGGCGGTGGTCCTGCCCTTCACCGTCGCCTTCTTCGAGTGGCGCTCCGCGCATTTCTCGCGCACCATCTCCGTCTTCGCCTTCCTGATCTGCGGCTGGGTGGTCTTCCGCCACCGCGCGAACATCCGCCGCCTGCGCGCCGGCACCGAGGCGGCCATCGGCGCCGGGAACGACCGGTCGAAGGCCCCGGCCGGGCCGCGGGAGTCCTCGTGAAGGCCGCCGTCCTGGGCACCGGCAGCTGGGGGACGGGATTCGGCCGCCACCTGGCCTCGCTGTGGAGCGAGGTGGTCATGTGGGGCGTCGATCCCGCCCAGGTCGACGCCATCGCGACGATGCACGCCAACCCCGACTACTTCCCCGGCCTGGTGCTGCCGCCGAACCTGACCGCCACCCTGGACCTCGCCGCGGCCGTCGCCGGCGCCGACGCGGTCTTCGTCGTGCTGCCCAGCCAGGCGGTGCGCGCCGTCGCGTCCCGCCTGCACGCCTGCGACCTGCGCCCGGGTTGCCCGATCGTGTGCCTGAGCAAGGGGCTCGAACTCGACACGCTCAAGCGGCTCAGCACCGTCCTGGAAGAGGAGCTGTGCCACGACGCCGCCGGCGGGTCCCACCCGATCGGCGTGCTGCTCGGCCCCAGCCACGCCGAGGAGGTCGTGCTGGGCATGCCCACGGCCCTGGTGCTGGCGGGCCGCGGCGACGGCTGGCACGCCCTGCAGGGCCATCTGGCCGGTCCCACGCTGCGCGTCTACACGAACCACGACCTGCTGGGCGTGGAGATCGCCGCCGCCTTCAAGAACGTGATCGCCATCGCGGTGGGCATGTGCGACGGGCTGGGCTACGGCGACAACACGCGCGGCGCGGTCATGACCCGCGGCCTGAAGGAGCTGGCGCGCCTGGGCATCGCCCTGGGCGGCCGTTTCGATACCTTCTACGGCCTGTCCGGGATCGGCGACCTGATCACCACCTGCACGAGCCACCACTCCCGCAACCGCAACTTCGGCGAAGCGGTGGCCCGCGGCGACCACGACCCGCAGGAGATCCTGCGCGACGCCAAGCAGGTCGTCGAGGGCGCCGTGATGACTCAGGCCGCCTTGAAGTTGAGCGCGAAGCACCAGATAGAACTTCCTATCACACAGGAAGTTCACCGTGTGCTATATTCCGGAAAGACCGCCGCCCAGGCCATGCAGGACCTGATGGAGCGGTCGCTCCGTTCCGAGCTGGAGTGACCGCGAGGGGAGGGTTGCACGTGGCCGATCTGCCCGACAAGCTCTACTACTCGATCCGCGAGATCGCCGAGCACACCGGCGTCGAACCGCACGTCCTTCGCTACTGGGAGACCGAGTTCCCCACGCTGCGCCCCAAGCGGGCCCGCTCCGGGGCGCGCACCTACCGGCGCCGCGACGTCGAAGAGATCCAGCTGATCCGCCGCCTCCTGCACGAGGAGGGCTACCGCATCGAGGGCGCGCGCAAGTTCCTGCGCGAACGCCGCCAGCCGCAGGAGACCACCGACACCGCCAAGCCCCGCCAGGACATGTTCGCGGCCCAGGATCGCACCGCCCGCCTGCAGGGCGTGCGCGAGGGGCTGCGGGAAGTGCTGGGCCTGCTGGCCGCCATGAAGGAGCCGGGAGCGCGCTGAGCCGCCGGCCGCCCGAGACGCAATCAGCCCGGCGCAATCCGCCTTGTCCCGGCCCGTATCGCGTATTAGATTGTCCGCTCGCCCGGGCCAGGTCCCGGGTCCGTTTTCTTGGTCGGGCCGTAGCGCAGCCCGGTAGCGCACTTGCATGGGGGGCAAGGGGTCGGCGGTTCAAATCCGCCCGGCCCGACCACCGTTCCCGATCCGGTTCACCCCCGGGATCAGCAGAGCGGCAGGGGTTCCGGGTCCACCCGGGACCCCTGCTTCGTCATCTCTTCGCTTTTCCCGTCGCACTCCCGGTGCCATCATGCACCCGCCACCGTTCCCCGAGCCGGAGACACCCCGTTGCGCGATCCGCGGACACCGCCCGTTCCCTTCGGCTACCGCACCAGCGCGTTCTGGTACGCGCTCGGGGCGCGCGTGGCCGTCGCGGCGCCCCGCGACGTCGCCCGCTGGGCGGCGCGGCGGATCGGGGACTGGTACGCGTGGACCCACCCCGGCGTGCGGCGGACCGTCGGGCATCACTTGGCGCTGGCCGACCAGGCCCGCGGCGACGGCCGGCGGACCCCGGTGCAGCGACCCTTCCGCGAGTTCAGCGAGACGGTCGCGGACTTCCTGCGCCTGGCCGGCGGGCGCGGCGACGAGATCGTCGCGGAGATCGAGGTCGCCGGTCTCGAACACCTGCAGCGTTGCCAGATGGAAGGCTCCGGCGTCGTCTTCCTCAGCGCCCACATGGGCAACTGGGAGGCGGTCGGCGCCTGGGGCGCCTCGCGGGGCCTGCGCGTGCTGGGCGTGGCGCGCCCGCACCCGAGCCCGCGCGTGGACGAGTTCTTCAACGCGGCCCGCCGGCGCTTCGGGCTCGAGGTGTTCCCGCTGGGCGGCGACCCGCGCCTGCTCGCCGAGCACCTGCAGAGCGGGGGCGTGGTGGCCATCGTCGGCGATCGGGATTTCACCGGGCGCGGCGCCGAAGCCGCCTTCCTGGGCGCCCGCACCCGGCTGCCGCAGGGCTGGATCCGCCTGGCCCAGCAGACCGGCGCCTGGATCCTGCCGGGCCGCCACCGCCGGCTGGTCGAGGACGGGCGCCACGTCTCGCGGCTGGAATTCCGGGAGCCTTGGCGCGTCGCGCCCGGCGAAGCGGGCGCCGCCGAAGCCTTCGCCCGCGGCTCGGCGTTCCTCGAGGAACTGGTCCGCGAGGATCCCGGCGCCTGGACCGTCTTCGATCCCGTGCTGCAGGGAGGTCGCCCGCGGTGAACGACGTCGGCGTGATCCTGCCCGCCCTGGACGCGGCGCGCTTCCTGGGGCCGCTGATCGCGGAGATCCGCGCCTTGCACCCGCAGTTCCACGTGCTCGTGGTCGACGACGGCAGCGTCGACGGCACCGCGCAGGCCGCGCGCGACGCCGGCGCCGAGGTCGCCGTCCACCCCGAGAACCGCGGCAAGGGCGCCGCCCTGCAGACCGGCTTCGCCTGGGCCCGCGACCACGGCTGGGAGTGGGCCTTCACCATGGACGCCGACGGACAGCACCTGCCGCGCGAGATGGGGGCCTTCCTCGACGCCGCGCGGTCCGGCGGCCTGGACGTCGTGGTCGGCACGCGCATGGACCACACCGCCGACATGCCGTGGATCCGCAAGGCGACCAACGTGTTCACCAGCCGGGTGGTGAGCCGCCTCGCGGGCGTGCGCATCCCCGACTCGCAGAACGGCTACCGTCTCTTCCGCGTCGCGGCGCTCGCGGGGCTGCGCGTCACGACCAGCCGCTACGATTACGAATCCGAGATCCTGGTGCGCCTGGCGCGGCGCGGCGCCCGCATCGGTTCGGTCCCGACCACCACGGTCTACGGCGAGGAACGCAGCGCCATCCACCCCCTGCGCGACACCGTGCGGTTCTTCCGCCTGGTGCGCCGCCTGAGCCGCACCCGCGACGAGGAGCGTCCATGACCCGCCACATCCTTCTGAGCAACGACGACGGCATCGAGGCCCACGGCCTGAACCTGCTGGCCCGCGTCCTGACCGAGCGCGGCGACGTCCGCGTCAGCGTCGTGGCGCCTTCGGAGCAGCAGAGCGCCTCGAGCCACTCGCTGACCATCCGCAACCCGATCCGCGTGCTCGACTGCGGGCCGGGCCGCTGGGCGGTCACCGGCACGCCCACCGACAGCGTGCTGATCGCGGTCGAGCACATCCTGCGCGACGACCCGCCCGACCTGGTCATCAGCGGCATCAACCACGGCGCGAACATGGGGGAGGACGTCACCTACTCCGGCACGGTGGCCGCCGCGCTCGAGGGCGCGATCCTGGGCTTCCCCAGCTACGCCCTGTCCTGCGCCTCGTGGCACCCGCGCGACTGGGGCGCGGCGGAGGCCTTCGTGCGCCACCACCTCGACGCCCTGCTGGCCCTGCCGCTGCCGCGCCACGCGCTGCTGAACGTGAACATCCCCGACGTCCCGGCCGCCGAAGTGCGCGGCATCCGCACCTGCCCGCTGGGCAGCCGCCGCTACAAGGACGTCATCACCGAACAGACCGACCCGCGCGGCCGCCCCTACCTGTGGATCGGCGGGCGCGGCCCCACCTGGGAACAGATCCCCGACACCGACGCCGTGCTGCTGCAGGAGGGCTACGTGGTGATCACCCCGCTGCGCGTCGACCTGACGCACACCGAACTGCTGACCCGCATGGGCGGCCTGGACCTCGGCGGTCCGCTCGGCACGGCGGCGCGAGCGTGATGAGGGACTACGCCGTCGCCCGCCGCCGCATGGTGGACGAGCAGATCCGCGACGCCGGCGTCACCGACCCGGCCGTCCTCGCCGCGATGCGCGAGGTGCCCCGCCACCGCTTCGTGCCCCGGCTGCTGCATCACCGCGCCTACCAGGGCTGCGCCCTGCCCATCGGCCACGGCCAGACCATCAGCCAGCCCTTCATCGTGGGCCTGATGACCGCGCTGCTCGAGCTCAAGGGCGACGAGCGCGTCCTGGAGGTGGGCACCGGCTCCGGCTACCAGGCGGCCATCCTGTCCCGCCTGGCCCGCGAGGTGGTCAGCGTGGAGCGCATCGAGGCCCTGGCCCTGCGGGCCGCCAAGACCCTCGAGGATCTCGGCTGCGCCAACGTCGTGGTCCGGGCCGCCGACGGCGGCGCCGGCCAGCCCGAAGCCGGCCCCTTCGACGCCGTCGTGGTGACGGCCTGCCCCCCGCGCCTGCCGTCGCTGCTCTTCCACGAGCTGCGCGAGGGCGGCGTGCTGGTCCTGCCGATCGGCGACGACGACGAGCAGATCCTCTACCGGTACCGCAAGGTGGGGGGGGAGCCGGTCGTGGAGCGATCGGTGGCCTGCCGGTTCGTGCCCATGCTGGACGGGGTGCAGCGGCTCGAAGGGGAATGAGGGGGGAAGCTCTCCTTGCGTTTCCGGGGCCGGGGGTGCATCTTGTGCGTCTGTTTCGCGGGTCCCCGGCCGAGACCGGGGGAAGCCGCGGACCACCGATACGGTCGGGGCGTAGCGCAGTCCGGTAGCGCACCTGGTTCGGGACCAGGGGGTCGGAGGTTCAAATCCTCTCGCCCCGACCAACGCTGACGAAGGAAACGGGTCGCCTCAGGGCGGCCCGTTCCTGTTTTATCCTGTTTTCAACATTCAGCGGCACCGCACCTAGGTCAACCCGATCAGACGCCGCCAGCCGCGTCGGCCCGGCAGCGGGACCTCGTGCTCCACGCGCCGCACCTCGCCATCCGGCTCCAGCAGCGCGTAGCCCTGCCAGCTCTGGGGCAGCCCGAGGTAATGGATCCCGTCGCGCTCGCTCTCGTGCCAGCGGTGGTGGTGCCCGAAGACCCACCAGCGCGGCCGCAGGTGCGCCGCCACGCGCGCCAGGCCCGCCACGCCGGGCGGGCCCAGGTGGGCGAGCGCGACCTCGCTGTTCACCCCGATGTCCGTGGGGCAGTCGTGGCTGATCACGAGGTCGATGCTGCCGGGAGCGTGGGCCAGGCAGGCGTCGATGTCCCGCTCGCGGATCTCGCTGCCGCACGGGGTCGACCAGGCGTCCATGTAGCGCGCGCCGCCGACGCACAGGCAGTTCCAGTCGCCCAGACTCAACCGGGAGCCGCGGGGCAGGTGGGTGACGACGTCCGCGTAGTCGCGCACCAGCCGCTCGAACGACGCGAAGTCCTCGTGGTTGCCCTCGATGAAGGCCGTGGGGTGCGCGAACCGGAACCCGCCGCGTCGGAAGTGGCGGTGCAGTTCGGCGCCGAACAGGCCGAAGTCCCCCAGCACCAGCACCCGCTCGACGGGACGGCCCCGCGATTCCTGGGCGTGGGCCGCCTGCGCGTCGACGACTCCGTAGTGCGCGTGGACGTCGCTGAGCAGCAGGATCGAGCCGTCACCGGTCGACATCGCGCTCAGCCCCCCCGGAACTCGTGGTCCAGCATGGTCTGCAGCGCCTTGATGTCGGCGAACACGGACTTCAGCGTCCGGCGCGTCGCCGGGTCGAGCGCGTCCGGCTCGAGCCGGTTGTCGGGTTCGAGACGATCGAGGATCCGCCGGGACTGGTGCTGCAGCCGCAGGTCCATCAGGAAGCGGTACGACTCGGCGAGTTCGGCGGCGGTCTCGGCGCGCAGCTTGCCCGCCGACGCGAGGGCGGCCAACCGGTCCGCCGTGGCGGTGGCGGCGACCCCGTGCTGCAGGGCGCGCAGCCGCACGTAATCGACGATCTGCGCCATGACGCCCTTGACGTCGAAGGTGGCGCGGTCCGCCTCGCCCTTCTCCAGCGCGAAGCCGCCGAACGCGTTGAGCGGCGGCTCGTACTGCAGCACGCTGCGCGCGAGCAGGTGCAGGAAGCGGGGCTCGCTCGCGATCTCGTCCGCCAGGTCGGCGCGCAGCGCGGCGACCAGCCCGTCCTGTCCGAGTCCGTCCTGCCGGAGGGCGCCGCGGAAATCGAAGAAGATCTTCGCCTGCAGCAGGTCCTCGGCCTCCAGGGTGTGGATCCAGCCCGCGAACGTCCGGCGCCAGCCGGAGAGCGACTGGCAGCAGCGGGGCTCCCCGGACATGATGCCGCCCCGGCAATAGGGGTAGCCCGCCGCATCCAGGATCGTGGAGAGCCGCGTCCCCAGGCGCAGGAAATAGTCGCGCGCCGCCGCCTCCGCGCCGGCGTCCAGGTCCGGGTAGATGATGGCGTGGTCCTGGTCCGCCAGCAGGCTCACCTCGGCGCGACCGAGGCTCCCCATGAGCATGACGTCGAAGTCCGACGGCGGCGGCCCCAGTTCGGCGATCGCCAGTTCGACGCCCTTGCGCACGGCCGTGTCCGCGTTCTGCGACAGCATGCGGCTGACCTGCAGGGCGTCGGCCCCGTGGCTCATCATCAGGCCGGCCATGGTCGCCAGACGCCGGTTCGCCGCCGCCAGGTCGTCGCTGCTTCGCGCCGCATGCAGATCGAGCTCGTGCGGCTGCTCCAGGCGGGTGGCCACGGCCATGCAACCGGGCCTGCCCTGCAGCATCACGCGCGACAGCGACAGCATGACCCGCACGACGCCGCCGCCGCGCGTGACCAGTTCGGCTTCGTAGCGGATGGGTGCGCGGTCCCCGTCGGCCACCGCCCGCCAGTGCCGGCGCCCGCTCTCCATTTCGGCGGCCGTCGCGCGCACCAGCCGCCCGGCGTCCAGGCGCGCGAACTCCTCGCGGCTGTAACCGACCAGCTTCAACATGCTCGCGTTGGCGAAGAGCCCCTCGTCGCCCACGGACATGAAGATCGACTCGCCGGCCGACTCCACCAGCGAGCGGTACTTCTCCTCGGAGATCTTCAGGGCGGCGGCCGTGAGCAGGCGGCCGCGCTCCGCCTGGAAGCTGGTGCGCAGCAGGAAGACCAGCAGCAGCGTCACCGCGGCGAGGATCAGCACGGCCGCCGCCTGCAGGCGCCCGGCCACCGCCGCCACCTCGCGGTCGACGTCGTCGGTGTAGACGCCGGTGCCGATGATCCAGCCCCAGGGTGCGAAGCCCTTGACGTAGGACAGCTTGGGCACGATGCGCGCGGGGTCGTCCTTCCACTGCCACATGTAGTCGACGTAGCCGGCGCCCTCGCGGCGCACGACGTCGACCATCGCGACGAAGATCAGCTTGCCGTGCGGGTCGGCGAAGGCGGACAGGTCGCCGCCCTCGAGGTCGGGGCGGTAGGGGTGGACGATCATCCGCGGCTGGAGGTCGTTGATCCAGAAGTAGTCCTTGCCCTCCTGGCCGTAGTGGAGGCTGCGGACCTGCAGGATGGCGGCGGCCTGGGCCTGCTCGCGCGAGAGGCGGCCGGCGCGCTCTTCGGCCTCGTAGCGGGCCAGGATGTTCCACGACGATTCGGTCAGCTCTCGGATCATGAGCCGCTTCTGGTCCATCACCGCGCGGCCCAGGGTGGGCAGGAAGTGGAAGAAGACCACGCCGGAAAAGAGGCCGACGGCCAAGAGGGCGGGCAGGCCCGTGCGCAGCGCAAGACGTTTCATTCTAGACGCTTCATTCGAGACGCTTCATCGTCGTGACCTGCCCTCCGTCTTCATGCCGATGCCCCCGCGCCGGAGCCTACAGCAGGAACTGCACGCCCGCCAGCAACTGGTTGGGGCTGTCGCCGGTGCTGAATTCCACCCCGTAGCGCAGCTTGTGCTTCAGGCGGTAGTAGTGCAGCCCCGCCGTCAGGTTCGACATCCGGTCGCCGGAGCCGGGATCGACGACGGAGACCTTGCCCGTCGCCTGCACGCGGTCGCGGCGCAGCCCCGACTCGACGAACCAGGTGCTGCCGTGGAAGTTGAGGTTGTCCCAGTCGTACCAGCCGGCGTTGAGCGTGCCGAACATCCCGCCCGCGGCGAAGCCGGACTGCAGGTCGACCACGAAGGCCCGGCTGTCGATCGTCCAGCCGGGATCGGCGGCCGACACGTAGCCGGCGCGGTTGGCCCGTCTCTGGTAGTCGATCCCCGTGCCCAGCAGCAGGTAGGGATCCCCGCCCAGGCGCTCCTGCCCGTGGAACCAGGCCGTGGGCACGGCGCCGACGGCCGCGTACTCCAGGTGCCCGGTGAAGCGCGGCGCCGCCTCGGGATTCTTCGTGGTCCCGACTTCGTAGCCGTCGAAGACGCCCGCGCGGTAGGCGAACGACCCGCCGTACGAGCCGTGCAGCATCAGGCCCTGGTCGCGCCAGACGAAGGTGTTGGCCAGCTTGATCACCTCGGCGTTGTAGTCCAGCCCCAGCAGGCTGCCGGCCGAGGAAGTGTTCTCGAAGGACAGCGGCAGCAGGATCAGCCCCACCTCCAGCCAGTGGTCCCCGCTCAGGCGCAGGTCGACGAAGATGTCCTGCAGGTCGGTGGACACGCCGCTCACGGCGCCGTTCCCGGCGTTGTCGTTGTCCGTCTCGGCGAAGACCTTCACGCCGTCGGCGATCTGGCCGCTGAAGATCAACCGCCCCCGGCGCAGGTACAGGTCGCGGTCGGCCGCGGCGCCCTCCACCGTCACGGCGTGGAACTGGCCCAGCAGGCTGAACTGCAGGTTGGCGCCGTCGTCGAAGTCCCAGCGGGGGCCGGCCAGCGCGGGCGCGGCCGCGACCGTCAACACCACCAGCGCCGCCCGCAGCAGCAAGTCCGTCCTGCTCATCGCACTCTCCTTGTCGGGATGGTAGGGGAGGCGGGCCGGCCGACCGGCCCGCTCATTCAAGCCTGACATTTCAAGTCTGGACGGCGACCCGCCGGTTCTTCGTCACCAGCGACACCACGATTAGCGCCAGGAAGCTCAGCGGGATCGAGATGATCCCCGGCTGCCCCAGCGGGTGCCACGCCTGTTCGGCGGTAAGCCCGTACGGGCCCGCGAACATCTCCGGCCCGGTCAGGATGATCCCGAGCGAGGAGACGATGCCCACGATGATCGAGGCCACGATGCCCGCCGCGGTGGTCCGCTTCCAGAACAGGAGCATCAGGATGGCCGGCAGGTTGGCCGACGCCGCCACGGCGAAGGCCCAGCCGACCAGGAAGCTCACGTTGACCCCGCGGAAGACGATGCCCAGCACGATCGCCACGATGCCCACGGCGAAGGCCGCCAGCTTGCCGGCGCGCACCTTCTGACGGTCGGTCAGCTCCATGCGGCCGAAGCGGTCCATCAGGTCGTGGGCCACCGCGCCCGAGGCGGCCACGATCAGGCCGGCGACGGTGCCCAGCACGGTCGCGAACGCGATGGCCGAGATGATGGCGAACAGCACGCCGCCGAAGGACATCGCCAGCAGCGGCGCCGACATGTTGTTGTCGGCCGGGTTCACCGTGCCGTTGACCGCCGCGCCGAGGCCCAGGAACAGGGTCAGGACGTAGAAGAAACCGATCGAGGCGATGGCCACGATCGTCGACTTGCGGGCGCAGGCCGGGCTCGGCACGGTGTAGTAGCGGATCAGGATGTGCGGCAGCGCCGCGGTCCCGAAGAACAGGGCCATCATCAGCGACACGAAGTTGAGCTTCTCGGTCGTGGTGTGCACCTTGAACTTCACGCCCGGCTTCATCTCGTCGGTGCCCGAGACGGTCTTCGGCGAGTAGACCGCGTACTTGGCGCCCTTCTCGTCGGTCACGGCCTGCTTCTGCCACTGCTCGACCCGGGTGTCGGGGTGGGTCAGGTGCGCGAGGAAGGCCAGCGGGCCCACCGCGCCGGTGCCGGCGGCGGCTTCCGCGTCGCTCATCCCGCCGATCCGCCGCAGGCGCCCGACGGGCTCCAGCACGCCGCCCGCCACGCCGTTGACAACCCCGTCGCTGGTCCACTGCGCACGCCAGAGCGTGCCGTCGGCCTCGCGCTTCCACCAGGTGGTCGCCCCGTCGCGGACGTACTTCTGCAGGCTGCCGGTCGTGTGCAGCAGCGCGTACCCCTGCTCCTGGAGCTGGCTCTCGGTGGCCTGCACGGTCATCTCGCCGCCGGGGGCGCCGCCGTCGAGCCCCACGGGCTCGGTGCTCAGGCCGCGCGCGA
>JAURXS010000053.1 GCA_030654305.1 bacterium
CGAGATCTACTTCGACGACAACCCGCCGCCCTCCATCCTGCAGGTGGACGGGGCCAAGGACATCGCCGTCGAGGTCAACTCGCTGTCCAAGACCTACGCCATGGCCGGCTGGCGCGTGGGCATGGTGGTGGGCAATGAGCGGATGTGCGCGGCTCTGGCCCGCGTGAAATCCTATCTGGACTACGGGGCCTATACCCCGATCCAGGTTGCGGCGGCCGCGGCGCTGAACGGGCCGCAGGACTGCGTTGAGGAGATCCGGGGCATCTACAAGAGCCGCCGCGACACCCTGGTCAGCTCCATGGCCCGCGCGGGCTGGGACATTCCCGCCCCGCCGGCCTCGATGTTCGCCTGGGCCAAGGTGCCCGAGCAGTTCCGCGAGGCCGGCTCGATGCTGTTCTCGCGCCTGCTGATCGAGGAGGCCGGCGTCGCCGTGGCGCCCGGCTCGGGCTTCGGCGAATACGGCGAAGGCTATGTCCGCATCGGCCTGGTCGAAAATGAACACCGCATCAGACAGGCGGCCCGCAACGTGAAGAAGTTCCTCGCCGATTCCGACCGCATCCTGGCCAAGGCCCACAACACGATGGCCGCGCAATGAGCCCGCGCACCTGGCGTATCGGCGTCGCCGGCCTGGGCACCGTCGGCGGCGGCCTGCTGCAGTTCCTGTCGGAGCGGCCGGACTTCGCGCCGGCCGGGGGCAGGGCGGTGATCACCGGCGTGACCGCCCGCTCGCGCTCGCGGCCGCGCAGCATCGACATCTCAGACCTGGCCTGGTTCGACGACCCGGTGGCGCTGGCGACCTCGCCGGACATCGACCTGTTCGTCGAACTGGTTGGCGGCTCCGACGGGCCGGCCAAGGCGGCGGTCGAGGCGGCGCTCAAGGCCGGCAAGCCGGTCGTCACCGCCAACAAGGCCCTGATCGCCGAGCACGGCGCGGAGCTGGCGGCCCTGGCGGAAGAAGCCGGCGTCCCGCTGCTGTTCGAGGCCGCCGTCATGGGCGGCACCCCGGCGGTGAAGATGCTGCGCGAGGCCATGGTCGGCGACGACGTGGTCGGCGTGGCCGGGATTCTCAACGGCACCTGCAACTTCATTCTCAGCGAGATGGAACAGCGCGGCGCCTCGTTCGCCGACGTGCTCGCCGAAGCCCAGCGCATGGGTTACGCCGAGGCCGACCCGACGATGGACGTCGGCGGCTTCGACGCCGCGCACAAGGTGACCATCCTGGCCGCCCTGGCGTTCGGTTGCGCGCCCAACTTCGCCGCCGCCGAGATCGAGGGCATCGACCAGGTCGACCTGCTCGACATCCGGCTGGCCAAGGACCTCGGCTACCGCATCCGGCTGATCGCCTCCGCCGACCGCACCGCCGACGGCGTGGCGGTGCGGGTGCATCCCTCGCTGGTCGCCCAGGGCCATCCGCTGGCCGAGACCCGCGGCGCCCTCAACGCCCTGTTCATCGAGGGCACCCGGATCGGCCGGATCTTCATCCAGGGGCCCGGGGCGGGCTCGGGACCCACCGCCGCCGCCGTGGCCGCCGACATCGCCGATGTCATGACCCTGGCGGTCCGTCCGGTGTTCCAGCGTCCGGCCGGCGAGCTGAAACCGTTCATCGCCGTGGCGCCCACCCGTCGCGTCGGCAAGGCCTACCTGCGCCTTCTGGTCAAGGATCAGGCCGGGGTCATCGCCGCCGTGTCGGAGACCCTGGCGGAGTGCGGCGTGTCGATCGACAGCTTCCTGCAGAAGCCGGTCGAGGACGCCGGCGGCGTGCCGATCGTGCTGACCACCCACGCCATCGCCGAGTCGGTTCTGACGGACTCGATAAACCGCATCGAAAAGCTGCCGGCCGTGCTAGAGCGTCCCCGGCTGTTGCGTATCGCGCGCATTTGAGAATCCTCCGACAATGGCGGAGAGCGCCCCGACGGGGCCGGGAGACTGACTTTCATGAGTTCTGAGACACTGGACCGGGGGCTGGTTCTTGACGCGGTCCGTGTGACCGAGGCCGCCGCGATCGCCGCCTGGGGCTTGGTGGGCCGGGGCGACGAAAAGGAGGCCGACCAGGCCGCCGTCGACGCCATGCGCAACGCGCTGAACGACCTGGCCATCGATGGCGAGATCGTCATCGGCGAGGGCGAGCGCGACGAGGCCCCGATGCTCTACATCGGCGAGAAGGTCGGCTCCGGCAAAGGGCCGCGCGTCGACATCGCGCTGGACCCGCTGGAAGGCACGACCCTGACGGCCAAGGCCATGGCCAACGCCCTGGCCGTTATGGCCTGGGCGCCCGCCGGCACCCTGCTCAACGCGCCCGACACCTACATGGACAAGATCGCCTGCGGGCCCGGCTACGCCGAAGGCGTCATCGACCTGGACGCGACGCCGGCCGACAACGTCAGGGCGATGGCCAAGGCGAAGGGCGTGGAGCCCGACCAGATCACCGTCTGCGTGCTGGACCGTCCGCGCCACGCCGAGATCATCAACAGCCTGCGCTCCGTCGGCGCGCGGGTCTATCTGATCACCGACGGCGACGTGGCCGGGGTGATCAACACCGCCGACCCCGAGACCGGCGTTGACCTTTATATCGGCCAGGGCGGCGCGCCCGAGGGCGTGCTGGCCTGCGCGGCGCTGAAGTGCGTCGGCGGCCAGTTCCAGGGCCGGCTGGTGTTCCGCAACAACGACGAGCGCAGCCGCGCCGCCAAATGGGGCATCACCGACCTCGACCGCAAATACATGCTGGGCGAGATCGTCCGCGCCGACGCCATCTTCGCCATGACCGGCGTGACCAACGGCGCCCTGCTGGACGGGGTGAAGCTCGAGGGCGGCTTTGTCCACACCCACTCGCTGGTGATGAACTCCTCCACCCGCACGGTGCGTGAAGTGCGGATGAAGCGGCCGCTCTGACCATGGCCGACGGCGCGCTCGAGGCCGGTTTCCTCGGTGTCCGCCGCTCCCTGTCCGGTCGCGCCTGGCGTGGGCGTCCCGCCGACGCGCCACTGGTGCGGGACCATCAGCTGCGCCACGGCCTGAGCGAGCCCCTGGCCCGCGCCTTGGCGGCCCGGGGAATCGATGCCGAGGGCGCGGCCAACTACCTCTCGCCGACCCTCAAGGCGCAGTTTCCCGACCCTTCCAGCTTCGCCGACATGGATCTGGCCGCCAGTATCCTGGTGGACGCCGTCGTATCGGGCAGGCCGACGGCGGTGTTCGCCGACTATGATGTCGACGGCGCCTCCAGCGCCGCCCAGCTGGTCCGCTGGTTCCGGGCCATGGGCCGCGAGCTGGCCATCTATGTTCCCGACCGCATCATCGAGGGCTACGGCCCCAGCCCGGCCGCCTTCCGGCATCTGCAGGAACAGGGCGCCGATCTGGTGGTCACCGTCGACTGCGGCGCGGCCGCCCATGACGCCCTGATCGCCGCCCGCGACATCGGCCTCGATGTCGTGGTCATCGACCACCACCTGATGCGCGGCGACC
>JAURXS010000054.1 GCA_030654305.1 bacterium
ATTTACGACAATCTCTTGCAGCGCAACGATGTCGGCATCGATCGCTCGAAGTGCCTGAGACACGTATTCCACACTCAACGGATTTTCAGTGAAGTTGTGCAGGTTCCAGGTGACGATCTCGAACGACGCGTCCGTGCCGAACGTCAAGCCCTCGAAGCGGTTGGCGGGGGCGGGGGCGGCTCCACGATCTTTGTCGTGTCCGACTGGCCGCAGCCGTTCAACAGCATTGCGGCACCGAGCAGGGTGAGAGTCAGCCGGATCGTCACGTCATCCACCATCCCGGGAACGGTTGCAGGTCTTCGAACCAAGATGCGGCGTCCCGGTTCCCCCCGCAAGCCCCGTTCCCCGGGATACCCTAGTCCCGGAAGTCCTCCCTGCGCCAGGCCTCGAACAGGGGTTTGAGCTGGTGGCGGCGGTATTTGCCGGTGGAGGTCACCGGCAGCTCGTCGCCGAAGACGACCACCTTCGGGCACTTGTGCCGCGGCAGCGCGCCCCGGCAGAAGTCGAGCACGGCCCCGGCGTCCGGGCGCGTCCCCGGCAGGGGCACCACGTAGGCGCCCACCTCCTCCCCGTAGACGTCGTGGGCGAAGCCCACCGCGAGGCCCGCCTTCACGCCCGGCGCGCTCATCAGGACCTCGTCGACCTCCAGGGGCGAGATGTTGACGCCGCCGCGGATGATCAGCTCCTTCAGCCGGCCGGTGATGAAGAAGTAGGGGCGGCCGTCGCGGCCGGGCTGGTGGAAGCCCTCGTCGCCGCTGCGGAACCAGCCGTGGGCGAAGGCCTGGCGGTTGGCCTCGTCGGCGTCGTGGTAGCCGGCCATGACGGTCGAACCGCGGATGACGATCTCGCCGCGCTCGCCCGCGGGCAGGGCGACGCCGGCGGGGTCGTGGATCGCCATCTCGTTGGCGGGGACCGGCGTGCCGATCGAGGGGAAGCCGTGGTCCCCCAGCCAGGCGCGGTGCTCGTCGGGCGGCAGGTCGACCGGCAGGAAGCAGGCGTAGCAGGTCGTCTCGCTCAGGCCGTAGCCGTGGACGATGCGCAGGCCGAACCGGGACTCGAAGCGCAGGGCCAGTTCGCAGGTCAGCGGGCCCGCGCCGCAGATCAGGTGGCGGAAGCCGGACAGGTCCAGGCCGCCGGTCGCGACGGTCCCCTTGTCCGCGCCCTGCAGCAGGAAGGCCAGCAGCGTGGGCACGACGCTGACGACCTGCACGCGCTCGCGCGCCAGCAGCGGGAAGAACGACCCCGTGCGGAACCGGCGGCAGAGCACGACCGCACCGCCGCTGGCCAGCGGCGTCACCAGGGTCACGACGATGCCGTTGACGTGGTGGATGGGCAGCACGCACATCAGGCGGTCGTCCGGTCCCAGGGCGTGCCAGGCGGCGATCTGCCGCGCGTCGACCAGCAGGTTGCCGTGGGTCAGCACCACGCCCTTCGGTTGGCCGGTCGTGCCGCTGGTGTAGACGATCAGGGCCTCGTCGTCCGCGACCGGGGCCGCCGCGGCGACGGCCGGGGCGAGCGGGGCGTCGTCGACGTGCGCGTA
>JAURXS010000055.1 GCA_030654305.1 bacterium
CTGGTGATGGGCGGCGTGTCCCGGCGTGTGGAAGGTGCGGATGCCCAGCGGCTCCAGCGACGACGGCGGGTCGATGCGGTCGGCCGGCAGCGGCAGCGGTCGCCCGAAGAGCGGCGCCAGGTCGCGCAGCACCTGCAGCGAACCCTCCCACAGCCGCTGCGGGTCGACCAGGTGGCGGGCCGCCTCCTCCCAGACCACGACGCGCGCCTCCGGGAAGGCCGCCGCGAGGTGGCCGGCGCCGCCGCCGTGGTCCAGATGGATGTGCGTCAGCAGGATGCGGTCCAGGCGCGTCACGCCGAGGCGGCGCAGCTCGGACGTCAGGTGCGGGATCGTGCTCGCGGGGCCCGGGTCCACCACGTAGGCCTCGCCGCCGCGCCGCCGCAGCCAGCAGCTGATGAACTTGCGGTAGCCGCGGCGCGGCTGGTCGAGGTCGATGAGGGTCAGGTCGTCCATGGGGCTCCCGTCGGCGCTCAGGCTTCGGCCGTGTCGGCGAGCCCGTCGAGCCAGGTCAGGGCCGCCTCGGCGCGACGCGTCACGTGGCGTTCGGCCATGGCCCACGCCTTGCGCTCGCGCGACAGCGGCAGGTGCTGGAAGAGGAGGTCGGCGAGCAGCCCGGTGTCCAGGCCGGCGGAGAGCTCCACGCCGGGCAGCATGCGCGAGGCCACGGCGTCGCGCAGCCGCGGGGCCAGGGCCGCGTCGCGCTGCGGCTCTCCGGGCTCGTCGTCCAGGATTTCGGCGTGGACGCGGCGGTAGAGGCGGTCGCTCGGCGCCTCTTCGATGCGCAGGCGGTCGAGGCCCAGCAGCCAGATCAGGTAGCGGCCGTCGTCGAGGCGACGGTGGCTGACGATCTCGCCCAGGCCGGCGAACGGCAGCACGGCGGGACCGCGGAACGACGGCCTCCCCGCCGGGTCCAGGCAGCCGAGCGCCAGGCGCCCGGCGGTGTCCAGCAGGTCGTCGACCAGGCGCAGGTAGCGCGGCTCGAAGACGTGCAGGGGCACCAGGGCGCCCGGGAACAGGAAGGCGTCGGGCAGCGGGAACAGGGGCAGGTCCGTGATCCGGCGCAGTCCGGGTGGGGTCATCGCGTCGGCACCCTCGTCGGCCCGCCGCCCGCGCTCAATGCTGCAGGTCGGCGAAGCGCGTGAACGACTTGTGGAAGTGCAGGTCGAACTGGCCGATGGGCCCGTTGCGCTGCTTGCCGACGATGACCGTCGCCTTGTTGCGCACGGTCTCGTCGTCCGGCTTGTAGTACTCCTCACGATAGATGAACATGACCACGTCGGCATCCTGCTCGATGGATCCCGATTCGCGCAGGTCCGAGAGCATGGGCTTGTGGTCGCCGCGCGACTCGACGGCGCGCGAGAGCTGGCTCAGGGCCATGACGGGCACGTCCAGGTCCTTGGCCATGCCCTTGAGGTTGCGGCTGATCTGCGAGATCTCCTGCTGCCGGTTCTCGGCCCGCGAGGTGGAGGTCATCAGCTGCATATAGTCCACGACGATCAGGCCGAGGTCGTGCTGCTGCTTGAGCCGGCGCGCCTTGGCCTTCATCTCGAGCACGCCGATGCCGCTGGTGTCGTCGATGAAGATGGGCGCCTCGGACAGGCGGCTGCAGGCCTCGGTCAGCTTCGGCCACTGCTCCGGCTTGATCTGACCCTTGCGCAGCTCGTGGTTGTTGAAGCCGCCGCTGGCGCAGATCATGCGCATCACGAGCTGCTCCTT
This sequence comes from bacterium, assembly GCA_030654305.1. Classification (NCBI taxonomy): domain Bacteria; species bacterium. The sequence goes on from JAURXS010000055.1 coordinate 1,717, forward strand.
GGCCATCTCCAGGCTGAAGATCGCGACCGGCACCTTGTCCTTCACCGCGGCGCTGTAGGCGACGTTCAGCGCCAGCGCCGTCTTGCCCATCGACGGCCGCGCCGCCAGCACGATCAGGTCGCCGCGCTGCAGGCCGGCGGTCATGCGGTCGAACTCCACGAAGCCGGTGGACAGGCCCGTGATGTCGCTCTTGGAGCGCGAGGCCTCGTCGATGCGCCGGAAGGCCTCCGGCACGACGTCGCGGACCGACGCGAAGGCCTGCGTCTCGCGGCTCTCCGCGATGGCGTAGATGCGCGTCTGGGCGCGGTCGAGGATGGCGTCGGTCTCCTCGCGGGCGGCGAAGGCGTCGGTGGTGATCTCGCCCGAGGCGTGGATCAGCCCCCGCAGCACCGACTTGTCGCGGACGATGCGCCCGTGGTAGGCGACGTTCGCGGCCGTGGCGGTCGCGGCGATGATGTCGGCGAGGTAGTCGTTGCCGCCGCACTTGTCCAGCTCGCCGCGGCGCTCCAGCTCCTCGGCGACCGTGATGCCGTCGATGGCCTGGTCGCCCTCGTAGAGGTCGCACATCACCCCGAAGATGACGCGGTGCTCGCGGCGGTAGAAGTCGTCGCTGCGGATCGTCTCGAGCGCGACGCCCAGCGCGTCGCGGTCCAGCATGACCGCGCCGAGGATGGCGCGCTCGGCATCGAGGTTCTGCGGCGGTTGCCGGGTCTCGACGGCGCGGCGCGGCTCGCGGGGCGGGGGGCCGAGGGACAGGGGGCTGAGTTCGGGTTCCACGGGACCGCACCTCGGGGCTCTGAGTGACGGGGCGAGGCGAAGACGGACATGGTAAGCGATGCGCGCGACCCGAAACAGACGGACTTCGCCGTCCCCCCGAATTCCTGGGGACCGGGCGTGGACAAACCCGTGGACAAGCGGTGGACGGGGCGTGGACATCGCGCCGGCGATCGCCCCAACCCCCCCCCCCCCC
>JAURXS010000056.1 GCA_030654305.1 bacterium
GGGTCGCCGTGGCCATGCGCCAGCCCTGGACGTAGCCGAACCGGGTCAGGACGGCGCGCGCGGTGCTGGCGCCGAAGTGGTCGATCAGCTCCTTGGACAGGTTCCCCTTCGCCGTGGCGTCGAAGATGACTGCGCGCTGGTTCGCGAAACGCACCAGGCCGCCCTCGGAATCGAACTCCAGCAGTTCGCTGATCTTGAGCTCTTCGACACGCATGGCAACACCTCTCTTTTGATCGAGTTTACCTCGTTATGATGGATCCGGCAAGCGCTCGTTTCGGCGGGACCCCTTGCCTTTCAAGCAGTTAGGCGCGGCACAAAAGTGGCTTATGCAGCTGGTGCCCCTCCGAAGGAGGACTCCGTGGAACATGACATTGGGAAGATGGAGTCACAGCTCGAGAACTGGCGCCTGAAGATCGAGCGTCTCGCCGACGAGAAGCAGAGGGGCGGCGCTCCGGTGGGTTTCTACACCCTCATGCACATCGACGAACTGAAAGCCCTGCACGCGGTCGCGCTGACGAAGCTCGACGAGTTCAAGGCGGGGAACGACCTGAAGCGGGCGCGGCTGATGACCGGCGTGACGAAATCCCTGGGCGACCTCGAACTCGCCCTCGGGAAGACGAAGCCTTAGGGGCCCCGGCACGGTTCCGGATGCGGGGCGGATCGCCGAATCCGCAGGTTTGGCGGCGAGGCCGGCGGCGGCCTCGCCCGGGCAGAATCCCAGAAGTGAGGTTGATGAACATGAGAACACGAATCATCGGCATCGGCGTCCTGGCCCTGACCGGCCTGGCGCTCGCGGCGGGCTGCAACGAGGAACAGGAGAGCGCCCGGCTCGCGGCCGCCGCGGCGGCCCAGAAGCCGCGTTTCGAGACGATGGTCATCCCGGACGGGGCCAGCGTCGTCACCATGCTCGACACGCGTCTCTCCACGGGCGACAACAGCACCGGCGACTCGTTCGTCACCACGACGACGGAAGCCATCGTCGTGCGCGGCGTGACGGTCGTCCCGGCCGGCGCCCGCATCTACGGGGTGCTGCGCGACGTCCAGGCCTCCGGCCGGACCAGCGGCCGGGCCCGCATGACGCTCGCCTACGAGAAGATCGTCGACGCGCAGGGCAAGAGCCACGCGATCTCCGCGCTGCCGCTCACGCTGCAGGCGGAATCCGCCACGCACGGCGACGTCGAGAAGATCGCGGCGGGCGGCGTCCTCGGCGCGATCATCGGCGGGATCAGCGGCGGCGGCAAGGGCGCCGCGATCGGGGCGGGCGCCGGCGCCGGCGCCGGCACCATTCTCATGCTCGCGACCAAGGGCGACGAGGTGGAGCTCGCGGCGGGCCAGCGGCTGAACGTCACGATGACGTCCCCCACGAGCATCCAGGTCCTGGCCCAGAGATGACCCTGACGACAGTGTCCACGAACAGGAGGAATGACGGAATGAACGGCAAACTCACGATCCTGCTGATCGCCTTCGCGGCGGCGGTCCTGGCCCCCGCCCCGGCGGCGGCCGACCCGTACACCGACGTCGGCTTCCGCGGCTGGGGACCGCGGGTCGGCCTGTCCGTCGATCCCGACCAGGTCCACTTCGGCGCCCATTTCGACTACGGGCACTTCGCGAAGCGCGTCCGCTTCCAGCCGAATTTCGAGGTCGGCTTCAGCGACAACATCACGCTCGTCTGCCTGAACGCCGAGGCGGCCTACCGGTTCAGCGAGAAATGGGACGTGTGGAGCCCCTACCTCGGCGGCGGGGTCGGCCTGAACATCAAGAGCTACGACAACGGGCACGACAGCGACTCCGACACCGACCTCGGGGTCAACCTGCTCGGCGGCATCGAGAAGGGCCTCAACAACGGCGACCGCTTCTTCGTCGAGAGCAAGCTCAGCCTCAACGACGTGCCGGACGTGAAGATCACGATCGGCTGGACGTTCTACCACTAGCCGCGGATCCGGGAGGGCGCCGGCTCGCCGGACCCGCCCCCCCCCGCGGCGCTACGCAAGGAGATGCGCCATGTTATGGACCATCGCAGTCGTGCTCGTCATTCTGTGGTTCCTGGGTCTCGTGACGTCCTACACCCTCAACGGCTTCATCCACGTGCTGCTCGTCGTGGCCGTCATCGCCGTGCTGATCCGCCTCATCCAGGGGCGACGGGTCCTGTAGGCGGAATTTCTTTCGCGTTCGATTCGAGTACTGAACTGGGAGGTATCGACATGTTGAACCACCGAAGCCTGCTCGCGGCGGGCCTGTTTCTCTGCCTCGGCCTGCCGGCCGCGGCCCAGACCGTCGGCGTCCTGCAGTCCGCCGAGACGATGGATCCCGGCACCTACAAGCTCGCGCTGGCCCCGCTGATGATCTTCGGCGAGGACGGCGCGGACGACGAGTTCGGCGTCGCCGGGCGCGCGGGCTACGGCTTCACCGAGAGCTTCGACGCCGAGGTCAAGCTGGGCCTCTTCGAGAACAGCACCTACGCCGGACTCGACGGCGAGCTGTGGCTCCTGCACGGCAAGGACAACGGCGCCGGCCTGGACGCCTCGCTGACCGGCGGCCTGCACTGGATCTTCGGCAGCGACGGCTACCACGATTCCATGGGCTTCGACCTGGCGCCGATGATCAGCGGCAACGTGTCGGAGAACCTCGAACTGTGCGGCGCTCTGGACGCCTCGTTCGAATCGGTCGAGGACGTGCCGGCGGGCATGGACGACTCCTACACCCGGCTGCACCTCGTGCCCGGCTTCGAGTACCGCCTGTCCGACGTCGCCGATCTGGTCGGCGAGGTCGGCGTCGGGCTCAACGACGACTCGAGCACCTACGTCGGCATCGGCTTCGCCTTCTACCTGAAATGACGGAACCCGGCGCGCCGAAACCGCGCGCCGGAGATCGGACGGCAACGTGAAATACATCGGCATCATGCTCACGGCCCTGGGGATCCTGGTGGTGGTCTTCAACGGGATCAACGACCGCGCGAACCGGGCGATCATCGAACAAGGTTCGATGAGCTACTCCGACATCGAGCGACGGGGAATGCCGATCCCGGCGGACGTCGGCCTCGTCGTGGTCATCGGCGGCATCACGGTCCTGCTGGCGGGCAACCGCCGGCGGTACTGATCCAGGCCGGGCACGTCACGCACGCCAAAGGCGAAGGCCGCTCGCACGGAAGCCGGCCAGGGAGGGAGAGATGAACCCCACGTTCATGTACCTCGCGGTGAGCATCGTCGTCGTCGCCGTGGTGGCGTCGGCGGCGTACCTGATCCGGGCCCTGGTCCGGCTCCGGCCGATCATCGAGCGGTTGGACGACACCTCGCGGTTCCTGGAAACCAGCCGCCCCAAGCTCGACCGCATCATGGACGGCCTGGAAGTCGAACTCGTGGAACTGCACGGCATCAGCGCGAAGATGAACCGCATCGCCGGCCACGCCGAGAGCGTGACCACGGGGCTGAAAATCGCGGTCCAGCCCATCATCACCGAGGTATCCGATCTCGGGCAACTGCTCCGTCACGCGCGGGCGACCGCCGTGGCGGTCCGGACCGGCCTGCTCGCCTGGCGTGATCGCGGACGCGAGCGCGACGAGGAGCCGTCGAACGGGATCGAATACGACGAAGAAAGTCGAGGCTGACATGTCACGCAATACCAACACGTTGATGGCGTTCGTCCTGGGCGCCGCCGTGGGCGGCATCACCGCCCTCCTGCTGGCTCCGGACAAGGGCGAGGTCACGCGACGCCGCCTGCGCGAGGGCGGCAGCCGCGGCCTGCGCCGGGGCCGGGACGCGGTGAGCCACGCGGCAACCTCCCTGGAGGAGGACGCCCGCGAGAAGGGCCAGGCCGTGAGCGACGCGGTCCACCAGCGGGTCAACGCGGCCCGGGGGGCGGTCTCCGAGGCCAAGGAGGCCTACCGCCGCGAGATGGACAAGCCGTAGGACGGGAGGTGTCGCGATGAAGGGATTCGTGCAGAACATCGAGGATCTCGCCGTCGACAACGGGGACTTCAGGCGGGTGCTCTACACCGCCACCAACTGCCAGCTCGTCGTCATGGCGCTGAAGCCCGGCGAAGAGATCGGGATGGAAGTGCACAAGCTCGACCAGTTCTTCCGGGTGGAGGAAGGGGCCGGCGTCG